>NZ_JACHKG010000014.1:0-156312 GCF_014203995.1 Paenibacillus sp. JGP012
CCATGATACTTTAATTATAAGCGAAAAAGGTACAGTCTCCACAATTTTCTTGAGAGCTGTACCTTTAACATGGAATGGACTTTTTCAGTGGCCTCTCCCTCGGGCAGTGTCTTTTTTTGTTATATAAGCAGACTTTGAGGAAGTGAGAGAGTATTATTTTCCTGGCAGTATGCAGGGAAGTCGAGCTAATCATGTCGTTTTTGTCTAGTTGTTCGTGACAAAATGTTCATTTTCTGCTTTTTTTTCAGCATCATTTTCATCAACATTGTAACTGGAGATGTAAATCTTTCCGGGAGCGGGGTAATTATAATAAAGAGGTAAGCGTATGACATATGCAATCGAGTTTTTGTTTACATACGCAATGGATTTTATGGTAAAGACCAGAGAGGAGTTTTATAGATGAAAACATGGAAAAAGTGGACAAGTGCATTATTGGCAGCAGGTGTAATTATGGGGGGCAGTACAGCATGGGTAGATCAATCTGTACAGGCAGCTGCGGTATCTTCCAAAGTAACTGCACCGGCTGAAGTCACGTTAAAAGCAGGTGGCAAGACGCTGGCGCAAAAAGGATTGCTTCAAGGTGGTTCGACTTGGGTGTCACTGACAGCGGTCAAAGACGTAGCAGGTGGTACACTCAAATATGATGCCAAAACGAAGTCATACACGGTAACCGCAGCTAACAACGCGATGACCGTTAGTCTGATGGATGGACAACCAAACGTGTACATTAACGGTTATTACCCTCAGGTGGAAGCAAAATTGATTCAGGGCCGATTGTACATTCCGTTCTCTGCCATGAGAGATTATTTGGGTGTGCAGGGCAGTTGGGATGCCAAAGCGAAAACATTGACCCTGAGCAAAGTGAAGCAAAACAGCGTGAAGGTGACTTCCGTGACGAAGAAAGCAACTGTGAAAAATGCCGAAGTAGATATCCGTTATCCGCAGGTGAGCGGGCTTGCGAGCAAAGAAGTGGAAGCAGCGATCAATAAAGTGCTCAAGGATGAGGTGGATACGTCCTTTGCAGCCTTCAAGAAACAAACAATCGAGTTCGGTGGAGCAACAGCCAAACGTCCATATGCATTCGAAACGTCGTATGTGGTGACATACAATGAAAATGGCGTACTGGGTCTGATCACCCAACATTATGAGGACTATGCAGGAGCACACGGCATGACTTACCGTACAGGTCACACATTTGCACTGGACACAGGCAAAGAGCTGACCTTGGATGATGTGATTGCAAACAGCAAATCCATGCGTGAAACGATCAGCAAAAAGGTTGGCGAGCAATTAAAAGCAAGTGGTGGATATTTAGACGGATATAAAGGCTTGAACAAGGACCAGGACTTCTATGTATCTCCAACGGGTGTAGTTGTATTTTTCCAACTGTATGAGTACACAGCTTACGCGGAAGGCTTCCCGGAAATGACATTCTCTTATAAAGAAATTCTGCCTAAAGGCACTGCACCTTTCAGCAACGTAGCATCCGAGAAATAAGCAGGCACTTCTAACAAACGTATACTTGCATCTCCACATCAAGAGCCCTTATTCATTTATACTTGCAAAAAAGGTAAATAGAAACCCCTCGTCATTATTCAAGTGACGAGGGGTTTCTATTTGTCCAGGCAATGCACCCTGTTAACGGGTGGTGTTATTGCCTGTTCATATCAATATGGCACAGGGCGGATTCACCTATACTTCGGTGAATCCGCCCTGTGTATGGAACGGCATGCCTCCAGGCTACAACTTAGATGCCTTGGGAGCCTACGTTTTGAATTACTTTATCGATGATACCGTAATCGGCTGCTTCAGCAGCACTCATGAAGTAGTCACGATCTGTATCTTTTTCGATGCGTTCCAGTGGTTGGCCTGTACGCTCGGAGATGATGCGGTTCAACGTATCACGCATTTTCAAGATGCGGCGTGCGCGAATCTCGATGTCCGATGCTTGACCTTGTGCACCACCCAGCGGCTGGTGAATCATGATCTCGCTGTTCGGCAGCGCAAAACGTTTGCCTTTAGCCCCTGCGTTCAGCAGGAATGCACCCATGGAAGCCGCCATACCTACACAGATGGTAGATACATCCGGTTTGATGAATTGCATTGTATCGTAGATGGCCATACCCGCGGTGATCGATCCGCCCGGGCTGTTGATGTATAAGTGAATGTCTTTCTCCGGATCTTCCGCTGCCAGGAACAACATCTGTGCCATGATGGCATTAGCCACAACGTCATTCACGTCGCTGCCAAGGAAAATAATACGATCCTTCAGCAATCTGGAATAGATATCATAGGCGCGCTCACCCCGGTTGCTCTGCTCAACGACCATTGGAATATAACTCACGTGAAAAACCTCCTCGGGAATGTAAATGTTAAATTGGTGTTTATATTTAAACTGTTACCGTATTAACCACATCATAAACAATCTCAAACAAAAAGTCAAAGAAAGTCAAACTAACTTTGAAAAAAAAGAAACCTTTCCGGTTTCGTTGGTTAAATGCATTATGAGCTGTTATAAAATAAGTGGCGCGCCCGCCAAGAATCGAACTTGGATCTCAGGCTTCGGAGGCCTACGTCATATCCATTGGACCACGGGCGCAAATTATGTGACAGCAATAATGATTATAGCCTATGGAGTATTGAAATGCAAGCCATTGCTTTGCAGGGCAATGGTTTCGCTTATTCGGCAGGTGGTTTGAATTGATTCCGAAATGATCATGATAAAGAGGAATGGATAAAGTCTGGTTTTGAGTACATGCTATAAGAAGTTTTGGACATGCCTGCCAAAAAGCAAATCGTACCGCATATAGACACTAATTTCACCTTTCTTCTATATGTAGTGTGAAGTGTAGTGTGAAACATCTTATAGTATGGTGCGAAACTAACTCATAATCAATGTGAAGCTTCGAGGTCGCTCATCGTGTCCATAACGAAAGTGCAGAGATTGTGAAAATAGGCGCGTACAGAAGCCCGCAAACGTATCGAAATAAGCCATCGAAACACTTGCATATCGCGTCAGTTTTAGGTAGAATAAACGTGGGACTTAAAAAGTTAACCCGGGACATTTTAGGGCCATGAAAGAAGCTTGGAGCGAGAAGCTTGCGGGAGTGGAAAGCATGCGAACGATTTTAGAAGTGCAAAAGCAGCTTCTGCCCGATCTCATGGATGTCTTGAAGAAGCGCTATACGATTCTGCAGCAGATCATGTTATCGGATGTGATCGGACGGAGAACGTTAGCCAATTCCATGCAGATGACCGAGCGGGTTCTGAGAGCTGAGACCGATCTGTTAAAGGCTCAGGGACTTATCGAAATTGACAGTGCCGGCATGAAGATCAGTGAGGCGGGTTACGAGTTGCTGCAGCAGTTGGAGCCTGTCGCGAAAGAGCTGTTCGGATTATCCGAGCTGGAAGAGCGAATCAAGCAAGCCTACGGCCTGCAAAAGGTAGTCGTAGTTCCTGGCGATTCGGACGTATCTCCTTTTGCCAAGAGAGAACTGGGAAGGGCCGGAGCGAAAGCTCTCGGCAGTGTTATGAATGACAACGACGTTGTAGCCGTCACAGGCGGATCGACAACGGCCGAAGTTGCAGAACAGCTCACACCACCAACTTCGCTCAAGGGTGTCTGGTTTGTACCAGCCCGTGGCGGACTGGGAGAGAGTCTTGAAATTCAAGCAAATACGATTGCATCCACGATGGCAAAGCGGGCAGGGGCTCAGTACAAACTCCTGCATGTACCGGATTTGCTTAGTGATCATGCCTATGAATCGCTGCTTCAGGACCCGAGTGTTCAGGAGATTTTGCAGCTGATCAGGCAATCGCGCATCGTTATTCACGGCATCGGTGATGCGGTAGAAATGGCGAAGAGACGCAAGCTTGCCCCTGAGATTATTGACGAGCTTCAGGAGCAGGGCGCTGTATCGGAGTCTTTCGGGTATTATTTCAACGATCAGGGTGAGGTGGTACATACCATGCTTACACTGGGGATGCGGCTTCAGGATATCGAACGCACGGATGTGGTCATCGGCATTGCGGGCGGCACAAGCAAGGCAGCTGCCATTCATTCCGTACTGCGGTTCGGGCAGGAGGATATTCTGATTATTGATGAGGCTGCGGCCAAAATCATTGTCGCGGAAATGGAATGAATCCATTTTCCAGAGCTGAAATAGATTTATTTTCAACACAACTCTTGTTGTCTTGACGGACTTCACCGTCTGTCTTGAATATATAAGTTTCATAAAAATCAATCAAAACTTGGGAGGAACTTACTCATGATTAAAGTAGGTATTAACGGTTTTGGACGTATCGGTCGCTTGGCATTCCGCCGTATTCAAAATGTAGAGGGCATTGAAGTAGTAGCAATCAACGACTTGACTGACGCTAAAATGCTGGCTCATTTGCTCAAATATGATACAACTCAAGGTCGCTTTGACGGCGATGTTGAAGTACACGACGGCTTCTTCAAAGTGAACGGCAAAGAAGTTAAAGTTATCGCTAACCGCAACCCTGAAGAACTGCCTTGGGGAGACCTGGGTGTAGATATCGTTCTGGAATGTACTGGTTTCTTCACAACAAAAGAAGCTGCTGAGAAACACTTGAAAGGTGGAGCTAAGAAAGTTGTTATCTCCGCACCAGCTACTGGCGACATGAAAACCATCGTTTACAACGTAAACCATGACATCCTTGATGGAACTGAAACTGTAATCTCCGGTGCATCTTGCACAACAAACTGCCTGGCTCCTATGGCAAAAACACTGCAAGACAAATTCGGAATCGTTCAAGGTTTGATGACTACAATTCACGCTTACACTGGCGACCAAAACACTTTGGATGCTCCACACCCTAAAGGTGACTTCCGTCGTGCTCGCGCAGCAGCTGAAAACATCATCCCTAACACAACTGGTGCTGCTAAAGCAATCGGTCTGGTTATCCCTGAACTGCAAGGTAAATTGGACGGTGCAGCTCAACGCGTACCGACACCAACAGGTTCCTTGACTGAGCTGGTAACTGTTCTTGGTAAAAAAGTAACAGCTGACGAAGTTAACGCAGCTATGAAAGAAGCTTCCGATCCACAAACTTTCGGATACACTGAAGACGAAATCGTATCTTCCGACATCGTAGGTATCACTTACGGTTCCCTGTTCGATGCGACTCAAACTAAAGTTCTGACAGTGGGCGACCAACAACTGGTTAAAACTGTAGCTTGGTATGACAACGAAATGTCCTACACAGCTCAACTGGTTCGCACATTGGAGCACTTTGCAAAAATGATCAAGTAATAACTTGTAATAACATAGAGCGGAAACAGATTGCCATTGTTTCCGCTCTTTATATATGAAACTTTTGCAAATTTCTCATGAACACCAGGGCTGACAAGGGATTAGAGCCTTGAAAGGTCCACCAAATACATGGGTGCGGAGGAAATAGAGATGAACAAAAAAAGTGTACGTGATATCGAATTGAATGGAAAACGGGCATTCGTGCGCGTAGATTTCAATGTGCCGCTTGAAGATGGTAAAATTACAGATGACAAACGTATTCGTGCAACATTGCCTACGATCAACTATCTGATCGAAAAAGGTGCTAAAATCATCCTGGCAAGCCACATGGGTCGTCCGAAAGGCGAAGTTGTTGAATCTATGCGTTTGACTCCAGCTGCAGAGCGTTTGTCCGAATTGCTCGGCAAACCGGTCATTAAAGCGGATGATTCCGTTGGCGAGGCGGTTAAAGCTCAAATCGCGGCAATGAACAATGGCGACGTATTGTTGCTTGAGAATGTTCGTTTCCACGCAGGTGAAGAGAAAAACGATCCGGAACTGGCTAAACAATTTGCTGAGCTGGCTGATGTATTCGTTAACGATGCATTTGGTGCGGCGCACAGAGCACACTCTTCTACAGAAGGAATCGCTCACTTGCTGCCAGCAGTATCCGGTTTGTTGATGGAGAAAGAACTTGAAGTGTTGGGTAAAGCATTGTCCAACCCAGAGCGTCCTTTCACAGCGATCATCGGTGGTTCCAAAGTTAAAGACAAAATCGATGTGATCGACAACCTGCTGAACATTGCAGACAACGTAATCATCGGTGGCGGTCTGTCCTATACATTCATGAAGGCTCAAGGCTACGAAGTGGGTCAATCCCTGCTGGATGAGTCCAAACTGGATGTTGCTCTGGGCTTCATCGAAAAAGCCAAAAAACTGGGCAAAAACTTCTACCTGCCAGTGGATATCGTAATTTCTGACGATTTCAGTGCGGATGCAAACACTAAAATTGTTGAAGTTGGCGACATTCCTGCGGATTGGGAAGGCATCGACATCGGTCCAAAAACACGTGAGATTTATGCTGACGTTGTTAAAAACTCCAAACTCGTTGTATGGAACGGACCAATGGGCGTATTCGAAATCGAACCTTTCTCCCACGGTACTCGTGCAGTAGCAGAAGCTTGTGCGACAACATCTGCTTACACAGTCATCGGCGGTGGCGACTCTGCAGCGGCAGCTGAGAAGTTCAAATTGGCTGACAAAATGGACCACATCTCTACAGGTGGCGGTGCATCGCTCGAGTTCATGGAAGGCAAACAGCTTCCAGGCGTAGTTGCATTGAATGACAAGTAAGCTTTAAGCTATAGCATGAAGGAGTTGAAACCAATGAGAACACCAATTATCGCGGGTAACTGGAAAATGTTCAAAACGGTTTCCGAATCCAATGACTTCATTCAGGAAGTTAAAGGAAAAGCGGAAGTCGAAGGCGTGGAAACGGTAATCTGCGCACCTTTTACAAATCTGCCATCCCTGGTAGAGGCTGTGAAAGGCACTAACATCAAAATCGGAGCACAAAATCTTCACTTTGAAGACAACGGTGCATTCACTGGTGAAATCAGCGGTGTCATGCTGAAAGAACTGGGTGTAGATTATGTGATTATCGGTCACTCGGAGCGCCGTCAATATTTTGCGGAAACCGATGAGACGGTTAACAAAAAAATGCATGCAGCATTCCGTCATGGCTTGACGCCAATCTTCTGCCTCGGTGAGACACTGGAAGAGCGCGAAGCGGGTCAAACGAAAGATGTATGCAAAGTACAGACGGAAGCAGCTTTGGCAGGTCTGTCTGCCGAGCAGGTAGCACAAACGGTTATCGCTTATGAGCCAATCTGGGCCATTGGTACAGGCAAATCCTCCACATCCCAGGATGCGAATGAAGTTATTGCTTACATCCGTACACTGGTGAAGGATCTGTACAACGAGCAGGTTGCAGATGCAGTTCGTATCCAATACGGCGGCAGCGTGAAACCGGAAAACGTAACGGAATACCTCGGACAAAGCGACATCGACGGCGCACTTGTTGGCGGTGCCAGCTTGCAGCCAGCTTCGTTCATCGCACTTGTTGAGGGGGCGAAGTAAGATGACAGCTCCAAAACCTGTAGCACTGATCATTATGGACGGCTTCGGTCTGCGCAACACGGTGGAAGGCAATGCGGTAGCGCAAGCCAAAAAACCGAACTATGACCGTTTCATGAGCCAGTTCCCACATACAACACTGACGGCTTGCGGTGAGGCTGTAGGTTTGCCGGAAGGCCAAATGGGGAATTCCGAGGTGGGTCACCTGAACATTGGTGCCGGCCGGATCGTATATCAGGATTTGACCCGTATCTCCAAGTCGATTCGTGACGGCGAGTTCTATGACAATGAAACACTTGTCAAAGCGGTGCGCGAAGCGAAGCAGAACGGTAAAAAGCTTCATCTTTACGGCTTGTTGTCCGATGGTGGTGTACATAGCCACATCGACCACCTGTTCGCCATGCTGGATCTGGCTAAAAAAGAAGAAATGAACGAAGTATATATTCATGCCTTCCTGGATGGCCGGGATGTTATGCCGGACAGCGGTAAAGACTTCATGCAGAAGCTGATCGCTAAAATTGATGAGGTTGGTGTAGGGAAAATCGCTACAGTCCAAGGTCGCTATTATGCAATGGACCGTGACAAACGCTGGGAGCGTGTAGAGAAATCTTACCGCGCCATCGTTTATGGCGATGGACCGAAATACACTGATCCGCTCAAAGCGGTTGAAGAATCATATGAGAAATCCGTATTTGACGAGTTCGTTGAACCAACGGTTATCGTTAAAGCGGATGGTGAGCCGGTAGGTTTGGTGGAAAGCGGCGATTCCGTTGTATTCCTTAACTTCCGTCCTGACCGTGCAATCCAGTTGTCACAAGTGTTCACCAACTCCGATTTCCGCGGTTTTGACCGTGGACCGAAGTTCCCTGTGGGCCTGCACTTTGTGTGCCTGACGCTGTTCAGTGAGACGGTTGAGGGTTATGTGGCTTATGAGCCGAAGAACCTCGACAATACGCTGGGCGAAGTGCTTGTACAGAACAACAAAAAACAACTGCGCATTGCAGAAACCGAGAAATACCCGCACGTAACCTTCTTCTTCAGCGGCGGCCGTGACGTAGAGCTTCCAGGCGAAACTCGCGTGCTGATTAACTCGCCTAAGGTTGCAACATATGACTTGCAGCCAGAGATGAGTGCTTATGAAGTTGCGGATGCAGCGGTTCGTGAGATCGAAGCAGATAAACACGACGCAATCATCCTGAACTTTGCTAACCCTGACATGGTTGGACACTCCGGCATGCTGGAGCCAACGATCAAAGCGGTTGAAGTTACAGATGAGTGCATGGGCCGTGTCGTAGACGCAGTTCTTGCCAAAGGCGGCGTGGTACTGATTACTGCGGATCACGGTAACGCGGATATGGTGTTTGATGAGCAAGGACGTCCGTTCACAGCTCATACAACAAACCCGGTTCCATTTATCGTTACAGATCCGAACGTAACGCTGCGTGAAGGCGGAATTCTGGCCGACATCGCGCCAACCATTCTTGACCTGATGCAATTGCCTAAACCGGAAGAAATGACAGGTACATCTGTTATTGCTACCCGCAAATAAGTTGCACAGCCACTATATATGAAATCGGGAAGTTTGGCGTTTACCTCGGAACGAAGGCAGCAGAAATGGTCTGAAGAAGCGTTAGCGTTCGCCTTTATCACAGGATTCCAACTTATGAAAATAAGTTCAAAGGAATCCGGGGATAACAGCGATCGGAGGACGATTCTGCTGACGTAGTGGATATGGGGAAACACAAGTGGTCCTGATTTTAAATAAACTTAAAATTAAAGGAGACTATCACTCATGACTATTATTACTGACGTGTACGCACGCGAAGTCCTTGACTCCCGCGGTAACCCTACAGTTGAAGTTGAAGTATATCTGGAGTCCGGCGCACTCGGACGCGCAATCGTTCCATCTGGTGCATCTACTGGTGCCCACGAAGCGGTTGAGCTTCGCGATGGTGACAAATCCCGTTACCTCGGTAAAGGCGTACTGCAAGCTGTTAAAAACGTAAATGAAGTTATCGCTCCAGAAGTTATCGGTATGGACGCTTTGGATCAACTGGGCATCGACAAAATGATGATCGCTCTGGACGGTACACCAAACAAAGGTAAATTGGGTGCAAACGCAATTCTGGCTGTATCCATGGCAGTAGCTCGCGCAGCTGCTGACGCTTTGGAAGTTCCACTGTATGTTTACCTGGGCGGATTCAACGCGAAAACTCTGCCAGTTCCAATGATGAACATCATCAACGGTGGTGAGCACGCGGACAACAACATCGA
Organism: Paenibacillus sp. JGP012; assembly: GCF_014203995.1. NCBI lineage: Bacteria > Bacillati > Bacillota > Bacilli > Caryophanales > Paenibacillaceae > Paenibacillus > Paenibacillus sp. JGP012. The sequence goes on from NZ_JACHKG010000014.1 coordinate 9,666, forward strand.
CGTACAAGAGTTCATGGTACTGCCAGTTGGCGCACCAACATTCAAAGAAGCTCTTCGCGTTGGCGCAGAGATCTTCCACAACCTGAAATCGGTACTCAGCTCCAAAGGCTTGAACACAGCTGTAGGTGACGAAGGTGGTTTCGCTCCGAACCTGGGGTCTAACGAAGAAGCAATCACAACAATTATCGAAGCAATCGAAAAAGCAGGCTACAAACCAGGCGTTGACGTATTCCTGGGTATGGACGTTGCTTCCACTGAGTTCTACAAAGATGGTAAATATACACTGGCTGGTGAAGGTAAATCCTACACTTCCGCTGAGTATGTTGACCTGTTGGCTTCATGGGTTGAGAAGTACCCGATTATCACCATCGAAGACGGTATGTCCGAGGATGACTGGGAAGGTTGGAAATTGCTCACTGAAAAATTGGGTGACAAAGTACAACTCGTTGGTGACGACTTGTTCGTAACAAACACTGAGCGTCTGTCCCAAGGTATTGAAAAAGGTATCGGTAACTCTATCCTGATCAAAGTTAACCAAATCGGTACGCTGACTGAAACGTTCGATGCAATCGAAATGGCTAAACGTGCAGGATACACAGCTGTTATCTCCCACCGTTCCGGTGAGTCCGAAGATAGCACAATCGCAGATATCGCGGTTGCAACGAACGCTGGACAGATCAAAACAGGTGCTCCTTCCCGTACAGACCGTATCGCGAAATACAACCAATTGCTCCGCATCGAGGATCAACTGGATACACGCGCTCAATACATCGGTCTTAAAGGCTTCTACAACCTTAAAAAATAAGCTAGGAAAACAAAAAGAGACAGACCAGTTTCCGGTCTGTCTCTTTTTGTTTTCCTATATAGGTTGCGGTCCATTGGAAGCTATTAATGTTATGTGCTATTCTGGCCTGAGCATGCTCTACCTTCAGCCAAGTTGGCTGTGGTGATTTGTTTAATTGATAGCTGTTACAAAGAGGAAGAGGAATATTGCCATGGAGATATTCACAATTTCGAGTAGTAATAGTGTTTTGCTCATTTTTGTCGGTGATTTAGGGAAAATACCCGCAAGATCAACGGCATACACAATAAAATATAGAACGGCTATCACCTGAGCCATTAATATAGCATGGGAAGATGAAACTAACAGCAGATAGCTGACGATGTAGGATCCGACTCCTAACAAAATTAAAAATACGTTAAAACTCCAAAATACGATTCCCTTGAGCTTGGAAAAATTCCGGTTTTCGATGGGTCCACCCGGAACAAGGATTGCCAGTAAAGTGACATTCAAAAACACGACTATGCTTGCTATAATCATCATCGTTCCATACACATTCCTTTCTTATACGTATCTTCGTTGTTTCCAAAGTATATCAAGTTCGAAAGTGCGTTGTATTGTAAAAAATCAGCATGCACCTGAGGAATTATGATCTGTTGTTGCGCCGTAACATAAAGTTAAGAGTTAGTTCTTCTATCGAATTTTCAAGTTCATTTACGGTTTTACCGGAAAATTTTTTGCAAGTTTTAATGAAATGAGACTGATCATAATATTGCTCATATATGTCGGTGTGCAGTTGTGTATTCATAAGGTTCTGTTGGAACTTTAAGATATCTCCATAAACTTTCGGGGGTAAACCAACATATCGCTTGAATGTTCGTTCAAGCGTACTTATAGAGATTCCAAAATATGATGCCATGTGAGAAACGTTCAGGTTACTGCAATGCTGCTTGACATAAGAAATCATGTGATTTTTATCGCAAGTTTCCAGTGCATTTGAGTTTACTTTTCCAAGAAAATATTGATTAATAGCGGTAATAAGCAGATCGTGATTTTGTGCATCGATGATTTTTTTTCGCAGTTGTTTCATTTCAGGAAATACATCACTTACTGAGCATATTCGCTCGGTTAATTGAGAAATGGGGTAGTTAAAGGACTGAATATATCCCAGAGGGGTCATCGAAATGCCAACTTGGTATAAGTTCTCTCCGTATTGAACATGCTTGGCCCTTTTAATCTGACCAATTACTGCTGAATCAGGGATAAGTACTCGTTTTTTTGTATCTATGAAATAGTAAGGGGATTTGAAGTTAAAAATGATATTAATATGGCCTAGTGGCATAATAATATCTTGTCTGTTCGTTGAGGATAGATGTTCTGCTTCTATAATCCATATGTAATCAATGCTGCTTTTCAGGGCGTCTGTGGCTTGAAATGTTTGGATCATCTGGCCCTCCTATAATTTTATGATTAAGGGATGCATTGCTCAGTTAATATTATAACGTTAATCTGAGCGTATCATCATTCTTAATTCTGGATGTACCAGTTTCTATTCGTTACACTACTTGTATCAGACCCGTTGCTATGCTACAATTAAAGTAACTGTTTTTATGGTGAGATGTTATGCCCACATGGGTAGGAGGTGGAAAGAATGGATATTGCTTTGAAATTGCTGCTCGTTGTTTTCTCGATCGGTCTAATCACTGTAGTATTGCTGCAGCACGGAAAAAGCGCTGGTTTGGCGGGTGCCATCTCCGGTGGTGCGGAACATCTTTTCGGTAAAACGAAAGCGCGCGGACTGGATCTCTTCTTGCAACGTGCAACAGTGGTACTTGGTGCAGGATTTATGATCTTGGCTATTATTGTTACGGTGGTTTCCAAGTAACCTTAAGTTATCTGGATTCCCGAATTGAATTAAATAGCTGAAGCCCCATGGCTTAACGGATAAAAACCTTCGTTTCGTGCTGAAACGGAGGTTTTTTAATAGAAATTTATTGAACCAAAGTTTTCCAACTGTTATGATTTATCGCTGATATTCAATTCAATATCTCTCTTATTACAATAAAAAATGAAGGAAAGTTTGACTTTTTGCTTCTGTACGATTCCCCTTTTGCTGCGACGTATCCCCGAAAATAGCAGGGCATGCTCTTGCCAGTGCTGGATATTCCTAATGTATATTCTCAGTTATGCTGTTTTTTATAAAAATGCTGATGAAGTCAGATCGGGCAGTCTGCTGGCTGCATAAACTGTGTGAAGAAGTGGACTGCCACCGAGTGGGTGCATTGAACCCTGTAGGTTTTTTGGCGTGGTACGGATGGGCTGGATTGAATTCGTGTATACTAGGGTATGAGATAGTGAGGCCGCAGGTTTTAACATTTACCTTATGGCATCTGTATGATTACGGCGCGAATTCGATACATAAAGAGAAGAGAACAGACTACACTCTTACGTTTCCCGAGGTGAAAACTAATGATAACCGAACAACAATTACTCGACTTCATGCGGGAGACCGCTTATAAACCGATGACTTATCAGGAGCTGGAACAGCACTTTCAGATTGAAGATGCTGCAGATTTCAGAGCCTTTTTGATTATGCTGAACACGCTGGAGGAATCCGGCCAAATTTTACTGACGAGAAATAACCGCTATGGTATGCCTGAGCGTATGAACCTGGTGCGTGGGCGCTTGCAAGCGCATGCGAAGGGTTTTGCCTTTTTGATTCCTGAGGATCGGGAGCATCCGGATGTGTACATCCATGCCAATGATATGAAAAGTGCAATGAATGGGGACACTGTGCTTGTAAAAGTGACGTCCCAAGGCCCGTCTGGCGGACGGCTGGAGGGTGAAATTGTACGCATCGTGAATCGTGCGATCACACAGGTTGTGGGTGTTTTTCAGAGTCACGAAGTGTATGGATTTGTTATTCCGGATGATAAACGGATTAATCGTGATATTTTTATCCCGCGTACGAATTTTGCAGGGGCTGTAGATGGGCAAAAGGTCGTTGCCAAGATTGTCAGCTATCCAGAAGGTCGCGCGGCAGCTGAAGGAGAGATTATCGAGATTCTGGGTCACAAGGATGAGCCGGGCATCGATATTTTATCGGTCATACGCAAACATCAGCTGCCTGAGGCATTCCCGGATGAAGTGATGGAAGAAGCAGAAAAAGCGCCGGATTCCATTACGGAAGAAGAGATCGTTCAGCAGGGACGCCGCGATTTGCGCGGATTGAACATCGTGACGATTGATGGCGAGGATGCGAAGGATTTGGATGATGCGGTTAACGTGGAGAAGCTGCCGAACGGCAACTACCGACTGGGTGTGCACATTGCGGATGTGGGTTATTATGTGCGAGAAAACTCCAAGCTGGATCAGGAAGCGTATAACCGTGGATGCAGTGTGTACCTCGTAGACCGGGTTATTCCGATGCTGCCACAGCGTCTGTCCAACGGTATTTGCAGCTTGAATCCGCAAGTGGATCGTCTGACGCTGTCTTGTGAGATGGAATTCAACGACCAGATGAAGGTTGTGAAGCACGACATTTTCACGAGTGTGATCAAGACAAAGGAACGCATGACGTATTCTAATGTGCGTAAAATCCTTGAAGGCGAAGAGCCGGAGCTGCTCGAACGTTATAAAGATCTCGTGGATGACTTCCACCTGATGAAAGAAATTGCACTGAAGCTGCGTGCGATGCGTATGCGCCGCGGGGCGGTTGACTTTGATTTTGAAGAGTCCAAAATCATTGTCGATGAGAACTGCAAACCGGTTGATATTGTGAAACGGGAGCGTTCGATTGCGGAGCAGATCATTGAGGAGTTCATGCTTGCAGCGAATGAGACGGTTGCCGAGCATTTCCACTGGCTCAAAGTGCCGTTCATCTATCGTGTGCATGAGGACCCGGATCAGGAAAAACTGCAAAATTTTCTCGCCTTTGCGGCGAATTTCGGACATCACGTCAAAGGACGTGGCAATTCCGTTCATCCACGCGCGCTTCAATCGCTCTTGGAGGATATTAACGGCACGAAGGAGCAGACGGTCATTAGCACGATGATGCTTCGTTCGATGAAGCAGGCGAAGTATGACTCTGAAATGTCTGGTCACTTTGGTCTGGCGGCAGAGTTCTATAGTCACTTTACATCACCGATCCGTCGTTATCCCGATCTCGTTATTCACCGCGTCATTCGTGAAGTCATCGAGAATAACGGAGCACTGCCGGAGAATCGTCAGGAATATCTGGCAAGCCGGATGTCGGATATCGCACAGCAGTCGTCGGAACGTGAACGTGTGGCGGTTGAAGCTGAGCGGGATACGGAGAAAATGAAAAAAGCCGAATACATGCTCGATAAGGTCGGCGAAGAATTCGAAGGCATGATCAGCAGCGTAACGAGCTTCGGTATGTTCATCGAACTGGAAAACACGGTAGAAGGTCTGATTCGTCTTAGCGCACTGACCGACGACTATTACCATTTTGATGATCAGCATATGGCACTCATTGGGGAGCGCACCTCGAAGGTGTTCCGTATCGGTGACGAAGTGAAAATTCGCGTGGCTCGTGTAAGCATGGAAGAGTATACGATTGATTTTGAGATGGTCGATATGAAACCTCGCAGAGAGCGTGATGGCGGCTTCGAACGAGGTGGTCGCTCTGGTGGTAAAGGTGGTCGCCCGGGAAGCGGCGGCGGACGAGGCGGAGCCAAAGGTGGCTTCGGTGGAAGCCGTGGTGGCAAAGTCGGTGCTGGTACAGGCGGTGGCAAGCGCGAGCGCGGTGGCCGTTCAGCGAGTGAAGGTGGCAAAGGCGCGCGTGGTGGCCGCGGCGCTTCTCCTGCAGCAGCGAATGCTGGTTCAGGTGCAAGCACGGGCTCCGCGACAGGTGGGTTTACTGGCAAACGCGGTGGTAAACCGAAAGGTGAGCGCCGTGGAGGCGAACATGGTGGTGCGAGCAGCCGTGGGCAAGGTGCGGTAAGCTTTGGTTTTGGCTCGGGTAAAGGCGGCTACAGCTCAGCACCGATGGGCCAGGAAAGTGCTTCTGCAGGCGGACAAGGAAGTGGCCTGAACGGCAGCGGCCGTGGCGAAGGCAGGTTTAAATCCGGTAAGGGCGGCAGCGGTAAAGGTGGCAAAGGCGGAGGTAAACGTAAGAATACATCGCCTAGCGGTATTTTTATCGGTGAAAATGCCACACCAGGCGGAGCACAGGAAGAAGGAGCGCCACGCCGCAAGCGCAAGAAAAACAAAGGCGGAGCCGGGAATGCCACAGCGGCGTTTGTACGGAAGAAAAAGAAGTAAGCGAGAAGCCTATAACATGTATTGAGGAGGGGCGGCAGAGACCGCCTCTTTCTTGATTTTAACAGCCGTCCTTGCTACAATTAAGGTCTGGCACAGGGTTTAATGGTGCAACATGGATGCTATGTTAATACAGCATGGTACGGGTTTATTTTACGAAGAAGGAGTGAGGACATGGGCAAGAATGACGGGCAAAATAAAGTGCTTGCACAGAATAAAAAGGCTTCCCATGACTACTTCATTGAAGATACGTATGAAGCGGGCATGGTACTGACCGGCACGGAGATCAAGTCTATTCGCAACGGCCGTGCGAACATCGGGGATGCGTTTGCTACGATTCGCAACGGGGAGATTCATATTCACAATATGCATATTAGCCCTTTTGAACAAGGGAATCGTCATAATCCACTCGATCCGACGCGTACACGCAAGCTGCTGCTGCACAAGGCACAGATTCATAAGCTGCTGGGGTTGTCGAAGCAGGATGGATACAGCATTGTGCCGTTGAAAATTTATGTGCGTAACGGGTACGCAAAGCTGTTGCTCGGACTTGGTAAAGGTAAGAAGCAGTATGATAAACGGGAGGCAGCCGCGAAGCGGGATGCTCAACGTGATATTCAACGTGTACTGCGCGAGAAGCAGAAGGTTGCGCGTTAAGAGAGCATTACGTGTCGTGCGAACCGAAAAGTTGTGCACATCAGGTGGCTGACCACCTTGTCATGAGGAAGGGTACCGCGTGCTTGGAACGGGGTTACGGTTTGTCTGTCGGCTAACTTGTTGATGGAGTAATGAACGTTAGGAGTCCTCACAGCTTGCCATGCATTGGCGCGAGTGGGGATTTTTTTTATGGTGGTTATTGCGTAAATTGGCTTGATGGTGGGTAATTTAATGTCATCAGGGATGTCAGATTGGATTAGGAATGGAATGAAGAAGAATAGGATCAGGTGAGAATGTAAAATGTTTTTGCTTGATACTTCTGGTGAATTCGACTTAGCATTATCTGCATGATGTGTGTTACTGGTGGTGCACGGTTCACCGGATGTTAATCTTCAGGATAAAGGTGTGTAGGCACATATTACAAGATATGATGTGTGTTTGGGCAAACTTTACTTCCGATGATTGACGCGGTATAATATGTAGACGATTGAGCTTGATGTGTCAGGTTGAGTGATCTGATTGGATTAAGTCGGATATTGGATAACCTTACATCTGTGCTCAGTACACTGGATTGCCTTCCAGCAATCTGCACTATATCGGTGATTCGGGCTGTGATATGATTATACATGTAGCAGACAGGAATGCCGAGTATGTAAGAAACATCTTTTCACCTTGGAGGGATTAGATGTGCAGCACCTTTGCTCCGTATTCACGGATTAATCCTGGAGCCCTTCTTATATGAGGGGGCGTTTATGGATTCGACGGGGATAGTTCGAGCATGGGTAGCGGGTAGTGGGGACGCGTCCGCTTTATCAACGCTAAAGCCTATTAAACGGCAAACAACAAACAAACTACGCTTTCGCAGCCTAAGAAACTGTGTGCGTGCTTCTAACCTGCATCGCCCATGTGACAGGATTAGGGGCTAACAAGTAGTGGGATACGCTGTCACATCTCCGCCTGGGGTGTGCTGAAGAAGATAATCAGGCTGACCCAACGTATAGCCGGTTACGGGGCGATACTCGGGTGACATCAAAACTGTGACTACACCCGTAGAAGCCTATGTGTCGTTATCTTCGGACAGGGGTTCGACTCCCCTCGCCTCCATTAGTAGTAACAGCAACGGCCACCATTTGGTGGCCGTTTTTGTTTTGCGTTCACATTTATAAATGGAAAATGATGATTTTTACATATGCTATAATGTAAAAAAAGATGTGATATTATATTTTTTTATAGTCAACTTTTCAACTAACTCTGAGAATTAGCCTTTCTTGACGGTAGATTCGAAATATTCTCTTATTCTACTCTATTAATATACTGAATTCTTATATATAAGTATGCTGTATTACATAGGTTCAAAGTACTAAGGTTAAGGTTCATTAATTACTTATTTTCTATAGTGAAAATTTACTAATATTAAGGGAGAAATAATATAATGCAACCGACAGTAATCTCATTATTCTGTGGAGTTGGAGGATTGGATCTTGGTTTTAACAAAGCTGGTTATAAAGTTATTTGGGGAATAGATATTAATAAAGATAGTTGCTTCTCTCATCGAGCTTGGTCTGACACTGAAATTAGAAATGAGGATATTCGAAGTATTAACAAACTGGAAATTCCCGATTCTGATGTAATAGTAGGATCAGTTCCTGTGAATAGTTTTTCTAGAACTTATAGTACAAAGTATGGAGAAGAAAAGAAGAATTATATAGATATAGTTATAGATATTATCGAGTTTAAAAGTCCAAAAGCTTTTTTGTTAGAAGTTAATAAATTTGAATTTAAAGATGATTTATTAAGAAAATACATTCTAAGATTTAACACTATAGGATATGATGTTTCTTATAAGTTACTTAATACTAAAGACTATAGCATTGCACAACATAAAGAGCGACTAATACTAGTAGGATGCAAGAGCGAATTTAATACATTATTCCAATTTCCTAAGATCCATTCAAATTTAGTTACTGTAAGAGAAGCTATTAAAGATTTAGGATTTATAGATCATAAAGATAGATTTTATATAAGTGAGAATGCACTACAAAAAAGTCTTTCAAGGTGGAATGGTATTAAGAAACTTGATCTCGATAGTTTATCTCCTTCCATCAACGGTGTTACCAAACTAATACGTGAAGACTTATACCAGCACATTGGAAAGCACTGTACTATTGCTTGGCAAGAAGCTGCCGCAATACAATCGTTCCCCAAAGACATCTACTTTTACGGCAGTCTTAATTCGAAGTTCAGACAAATTGCCAATGCGTTTCCTCCGCAGTTAGCATACTATCTAGCACATGAATTATTGCAAATTTTCAAAAAAGATAAAAAAACATCTTATATAAATGAATCTTTCGACAACTCTAGTGATTCTGTTTCGGTAAATCAGTTAAACTCTTCTATCATCTTTCATCAGGATACAAGTTTAGAGTCAGATGAGTTACTCGTGGTAAATAATTTAGAAAAAAATACTGATAAGTTAACTGAAGCTGAAAGTTTTATACACCAGATTAAGTCTTTGCCAAGGGGGAATGGAACAGCTAATAATTATCATGAGCTAATTTTTCAATGTCTAAATTATATATTTATAGACAGTTTCAAAAGGGGGAGGTCTGAAGTTCAATTAAATAATGGGAGGAAGCGTGCTGATATAGTTTTTGATAATTATGCAACTACTGGATTCTTTGCCCATGTAAAAGACGGTTATCAAGTTTTTTGTCCTAGAATATTTATTGAATGTAAGAACTATTCATCTGATCCATCTAATCCTGAAGTGGATCAATTACTTGGTAGATTAGGGAATCGTGTAGGACAATTAGGGATTCTTATTTGTAGAGAGGTTCAGGACACTGAAAAATTGATGAACAGATGTAAGGATGCACTTTATCAATCAGGTAGTTATATTTTTTTTCTTACGGATAAAGACATTATAGAACTATTGAGATTCAAAGAAGCTTCTGACGAGGAATCAATTCTAGAGTACTTGTCTTTATTATGGGATAAACTAACTTTAAATAATTAAGAAACTAGCAGCCTAAGAAACTGTGTGCGTGCTTCTAACCTGCATCGCCCATGTGACAGGATTAGTGGCTAACAAGTAGTGGGATACGCTGTCACATCTCCGCCTGGGGTGTGCTGAAGAAGCATCTTTTATAGGCTCAGGGTCTTTACCAATGTATGGATTTGCTTAGCAATGGTTCATATTCATGAACCCTAATCTAAATAAAACCACAAAATGGTAGTGGTTAGGGCCGCGTTTTATATTTTCCTGAGTTATAAAGGGGTAATAATTAATGAATGACAGGTTCGAAATGGCGGAAAAACTCTTAAAAAGAGTGAAGAGATTAAGAGATGGGCTCGGAGATCATGGCGATCCTTATGAAGAGTCTCTATTAACTGGAGTGGTTACGCCGGAGTTGAAAATCATTGTTAAAGAAATATTTGATCATTTACGTTCCGTTCTTGATTATTGTGCAAGAGAGGTTGTTGAAAAGAGTGTAGCAACTGTAAGTGCTAATGTTTATTTTCTGATTACGAATGTAACCTTCAAAAAGGAGAATTTTAAATCCCGTATAGGTAAGTTATTGCCAGGGATACTTAATAATAGACCGGATTTAGAAACAGTTTTCGAATCATTTCAACCGTTTTACTCGACTCAAAGTGTTTGGTTAGCGGAGTTTGCGACGCTCTGCAACGAGAACAAACATGAGCAACTCAGCGTAAGTAAACGTTCCGTAGCAAAAGTGAATAGTGAAAAACGAGAAGAGGGTAAGGTTTATGTGAGGTATACAAAAGATGATGGTACATATCCCTTTGAAAATGGGATGCCTCTAGTTTTACATGATGGATATTCAGAGAATGGAGAAAGTTAGGCTTATTATATATCATTTGAATCCATCGATAAGGAGTTGCTTGGATTCTTAGATACTTGTATAGATGGTGTGACCAATATTGTTTCCTCTCTTAAAAAGGCGCTTTAAGTGTAAGCAACTCCAATGCTGGAGAAAAGTAACCAAACTTAAACATCCGCATCATCACACTGCGGCGAATTGTGGTTTTGAACAGCCATGGTTCGCCTCCATTAGACCAAGAAACCATCGACCTTTCTGGTTGGTGGTTTTTCTTCTCTTGATATAATCAAGCGTGTTTTAAAAATTGGTGGATTTAACGATGTTAGAGAATCGAGAACAGCATTCAACATTCCAACATAATCCGTGAGCATGACCACTAACGAAACAAGGGGTAAAAATCATATAACAACTCATTTACAATTATAAAAGCGGTTACAAATTGCATTCATCATGGTATAATATGAGGAAATTTATAATAATTTCTATATTTTATGGGGGGGAGGAGGTAGGCAGGAAGTAGGAAGGTAATGTTTCTAGGTTAGGTTCAATGATTATGAATATGCAGTGAATTATAATTAGAATGGAGTGAATGACGCATGAACTTGAAAAAGTTATCGTTAGTGTGGTGTAACAGCTTGGATAAGTTGTTGCTACTGCTCGCCCCTATCTTTGTAACTGCGGAATCTTCTGAATCTCATTACGTATCCGGTATGGATCAATCTACAGGGTGGAACAAGGCATGTGTTGGAAACAGTCGATTAAATTGTTGCCCTTCCACACATAGTAGCCTATGACAATAGATACATTAGATACACAACAGATGTCGTTGCTGACAGAAAAAAAAGTGGTCAAGATTATTATGGACTATGGTTCCATTATATTCGGTCTCAAGCATATTATTGAACAATTCGAATTTATCGAGAATGTAGTTATTAGCCACGGCCTAGATTCGGATGACGTTGAACGGATGAAGCCTGATATTTTAATGCTGCAAGATTCGATTGCTTATCGATATGCCTCCAAACTGGCGAAGTGGAAAAGCAATGGGATTGTTGATCATATTATCGTTTTGTACGATAAAGATAGTGAGCTGAGGGTAGATCAATTATGGAAATGTCAGATCGCTAGCTACTTGCCATCTTACTCAGATGCCAAACAACTGCTGATTGCGCTTGAAGGTCAATTGAGAGGTTTTTCTATTATACCTACCCATATTACCGAGCATATCGAATTAAGACAAAAATCGCAGAAATCGATGCATTTACTGACTCAAAATGAGCAGCGAGTGCTCAAGCTGGTGGCAGCGGGGCAGACAAACACAGAAATTGCACAAGCCATCCATCTAAGTGTCCGTACAGTGGAGACATATCTGAACAAAATATATCGTAAGCTTGACGTACGTAACCGAGCAGAAGCGGTTTGCAAATATTATCAAATTAATGCACATTAATTCAACTTATATTAGCCGAAATCTGAGACATGAACAGTCTTGGTTTTCGGCTTTTTTTATCGAAGTTTGTTATCTTATGGAAAACCACATGGAAAAATGTGGTTTTTACGGATAGGCGATCATGTCATCTTTGAATAATATAAATGTAACAGGATGTTGCTGATCGAGACAGTTTAAGTTAATGGAAGGAGGTGAGAACCTATGAAGGCGTTGGAAATGATAGGCGAAATTAATGAACAGGAATTGATGGAATTGTCGGGTGCCAGAGAAGTACAAGTTGCTTCTTCTTGGCCTTGTGCCATTGTACCGCCAGTAGTCATTTGGACAATCACTGATTCGGCTAATTCTTGCCCGTCGACAGCATGTTCTTCAAGATGCTAATTTTTTCGAATTAAAAAGGAAGGTGGGGATATCAGATGGTTACTTTTCATTCGGATCATCCATATATGAAGGCCTCATATGTATCGGAGCGAATTCCGGCTGGAGCTAATCCTCTCCGTCTGAAAGATCGTTCGGACACATTGTTATCATGGATGGGACAATCCAAAGCAACCGAGCAGGAATTCGCAACAAGGTTACAATCGAAAGGTTTGAATCTTGACGAATTCAATCACTTGCTCGCTAACAAAGATATCCCCGCCACCTTACATACAGGGTGGATGGGCGATCTGGATACAATCTTGAACCAAACACTAGAATCATGGTTGACTCAACATGTACATATGGGAATCGGTGTTGTAGTACTTCCTTTTTTATACGAATATTCGGAACAAGTACGGCGTTGGTTTTCGCTCTCAACCACAGGGAAAATCCTGCAGGAGCCCGTCTTGAATTCGTTGCAGGCAGGCTTCTTGCGTGACTTGCGAATGGTAGCTGATCGGACGAGTGTCTATATGTATCACCTGGCAAAGGAGCAGGAGGCTGATCTGACGCTCGAAACGTATGTGAAACGGTTAGCTTCGGGAATGACTGAGATCAGAAAAATGTTAGAGCAGTTCCCTGTGTTGGCCAGAATTTTGACAGAGATGTCTCTTCGAGCGGCCAATAATACAATTGAAATGTTAGAGCGATTTCAGAATGATTATGACGAGATTGCTGCTACGTATTTTGATGGAAGACAGCTTCGCTTGAAATCAGTACAGACCGGTGCAGGTGATAGCCATCAAAATGGCAGAACAGTCACTATTCTGGAATTTGATTCGAACATCAAGTTGATTTATAAACCGCGTTCGCTAGATACAGATCTTGCTTTTGCCGAGTGGCTGCGTTATTTGAACAATAAAGGACTCCGTTATGAGTTAAAGGGACCGCTGACTTTGTCTAAACAGCAGTACGGTTGGCAGGAGTTCGTGGAGCATCGTGCGTGCCAGAATGAAGCTGAAGTGAGAACGTATTATTATCGCATGGGCATGCTCTGTGGAATTTTGTATGCGTTTCAATCTACGGACATGCATTATGAAAACATCGTTGCTTGCGGTGACATGCCCTATATTATCGATTATGAGACGCTTCTGGCGAATAATATATATGATGAAGAGAAGCTGGATTTCCCGATGTCCATGCTTTACCGAAGTGTATTTCTTTCAGGCTTAATCCCTGTTGGACAAGTGTTCCGTTCCCAGATTGATTTTGATCTGAGCGGGATCGGCGGCAAGCCAGACCAAACCTCAACAAATATGAAAGGTTGGGTCCTCAAACAAGACAATACGGATGAAGTCCAATATGTAGAAGTGCCTTTCAAAACGGCTCAGCTCCAACACCTAGTGCAACTGAATGGCCAGACTGTTGAGCCAGTTCGCTATTTAGCAGAGATTAGCGATGGTTTTAGGGAAATATATCAGATCATGGCGAATGAAAAGGAAACCCTAAAAAGAGAAATTCGAGAGCGGTTTGGTAAGTTGACAGGGCGAGCCTTGTTACGTCCAACATTTTTATACGGTCGCTTCTTGGCAGCATCCCAGCATCCGAAGTATTTACGCAACGGGTTAGATCGGGAAAAATTGCTTGAAATGTTATGGAATATCGTGAAAGTTGATAAGCGTTTCGAACAGATTGTACCCACTGAGATCGATGATTTGCTTAACAATGATATACCGTACTATACCTTTCCGATAGACGACACATGTTTATATACGAGTGATCACAGGAAGATTCCGAATATATTCAAAAAAACGTGCTTAACATGGATTGAAGAAAAACTTGATCGGTACAATGAAAAAGATTTAGCTAACCAGTTGCACTTATTGCAATACGCTATTCATTCCGCTCAGGTCGAACATATGGAATTGCCTGAAATGGAAGCCTTGGACTATGTGGAATCACTTCATTTAACATCGAGTCAATTTGATCCGACAGCCACGGCGATAAATATAGCGGATTATCTACTTGATTATCGATTGACAGAGCAAGGTCATTCAACCTGGCTGGGGCTCAGAAATCACGATAATCGATTCCGTTTGACCCTGTTGGATTTCTCGCTCTACAGTGGAACGTTGGGAATTTCTATGTTTCTCGGCCTTATGTATGTGCAAACTGGAAATTACGAATATAGAAATGTCGCCATGGAGAACTTTCGATACGTTATTTCTGTTTTTGAACGGGTTGCGGATGATGAATTATCACCATCGGTGTTTCATGGTAGAGGCTCCGTTGTCTATGCTGGATTTTTTCTGGATGCGCTCTTTGACTTTCCAGAAGCACGTCAAGCAGCCAGATTGCAGTTAACAAAGATGAAACAATATTCTACGCAACCACTGTCTGCTCAACCGATGGACGAGCTACAGTCAAATCTGGACTTTCTCGATGGATATGCCGGGATCATCACATTATGTGTGCATATTTGGGAAAGTTTTGCGGAACCGGAAGCTCTTGAGACGGCACGCATATATGCGGAGAGACTCTGTCAGCACTTGAAACAGGATCAAGCAAAATTGGTCGGCTTCGCCCATGGTTCCTCGGGGATGATATATGCTCTTCGAAAGATAGAGGCATATGAGTTGCTTTCTCCTGATGAAGACGTGCTGGACACCTTGTTGCAATTTGAGCGAAGCAATTATGACTCTACACGAGCCAACTGGATGGATCTGAGGGGTCATGTAGAGGACCCGTTGGGCTCGTATTATTGGTGCCATGGAGCTCCGGGTGTGCTATTAGGCCGCAGTGAGTTAGATGAACCAATAGATGAGGCTGAGAGATTGAAGCTGCTGAACGCTATGCTTGAACACGCAACAACCAATCCCAGATTATCTTTATGCCACGGTGTTTTTGGGATGATAGAGATTCTTCTGAGCTTGGCTAACAATCCAGGTTGGCAAACGTCAAGCTCGATGATTCGTGATGCGATATGGGGTCTGGTAAGCAGGGCGAGTGTCTCCACCCAGATTGAGGGCATGAAAGATCGCGGTTTAGTAGGGTTAATGCTGGGCGTTTCTGGAATTGGCTGGACCTGTCTGCGGCTTGCGAATGCAGAACTTCCATCTGTGATGACGCTGCAATTTCCAGCCAAAGCCGTCTCGATCACGGAACAGGCGAATCCCGTACTTGCTGAGGAGGGGGCGCGTTGATTCGAAAACGGAACATTCCGTTCATTGAGCAGATGAGTCAAACGGAATGCGGAATTGCATGTATGGCGATGCTCTGTGCCTATTACGGAAAACATGTAACCTTATTTGAATTGCGCGATCGCATTGGCAGCGGCAGGGATGGAAATACATTATATGATCTGAAACGGTTAGGCGAAGATCTAGGTTTGGAGGCAAAGTGCTACAAAATTGAAGATTTAAATCTATTATCCCAATTGAAAGAGCCGTTAATTTGTTTCTGGGAACAAAAACATTATGTCGTATTAGAAAGGATTAGCTCTAAATATTATTACATTCTGGACCCTGCTCAAGGGCGAATGAAATTAAATAAAGAACAATTCATGCATTCTTTTTCTAATTATGTCCTGCATGGTAAACCGGGCACCTTGTTTCAACAACAAAAGCCGAAAAGTCTATGGAAGCCTTACTTGAAAATGTTATGGGAAAAACCGAAATTGCTCACATTTATGCTGTTCACCAACTTGTTGCTTCAATTATTTGTGCTGATTTCTCCCATCTTTGTACAGCAGATGATTGATAATATCGCAATTCAGGATAACAGCAAGTACATAAATATCTACTTGCTCGGAATGATTGTTTCGTTTGCACTATATTTTGTTTTTGCACTCATTAAAAATGAAGTATCCATTCATGTGTTCAAATATTTAGATCATTCGATGTCCTGGCAGTATTTTCGTCACCTGCTTGTTATTCCGTACAACTTTTTTCAGATTCGCAGCACAGGTGATCTGATGTATCGTTTCTCTAATTTGCGATCTATTCGGCTGATCCTGTCCAACCAAGTGATGAAAAGTATTCTGGACGCGATTTTGTTCATTGTCATTGTAAGTTATATGCTTGTGAAATCGCCCTTGTTATCCATCTATGTATTCTTGTTTGCAGGCTTGCTCTATATCGGGATTCAACTGTTAAGACCGCATTTACATGAAGCTAGCCGTAATGAACTGTCTAAAGATACCAAGCTGTTTTCCTATCAGAACGAATCTGTATCAGGGATTTTAAACATCAAAATTACTGGAGCGGAAGAGACGGTATCACAGCGGTGGAAATCATACTATGACCATTTTGTTAAAGCATTTGTCACTCGCGAACGGCTGTATGGTATTTTAAGCGCATTTTCTGGCGGGTTGACCATGTATATGCCTCTATTCATTATCTGGATAGGTGCGGGTCATGTAGCAGCAGGAGGCTTGTCCTTAGGGGAATTGATCGCTTTTCAAACCATTGCGGTTTACTTTATAAGCACTGCGAATTCACTGATTTTGTCCTTGGAAACATTTTATCAGCTTAAAGTTTATTTGCGAAGAATTCGAGATGTCGTAGATACCCCGGCTGAGGTTCCACAAGGAAGGAAGCTGCTTCAGGCAGAGCTGACAGGCGAAATTGCTTTTGACCAGGTATCCTTTGCCTACACAATGTATTCTGAACCCGTATTAAAGGATTTAAACTTTCAAATTCAAGCAGGTCAGAAAATTGCGATCATTGGAGCTTCTGGATCTGGAAAAAGTACATTGGCAAATTTACTAGTGGGCTTGTATCGACCAAGTGAAGGTGAAATCTACTATGGTCCACATCGGTTGGAAGAGCTGGATAAACCGTATATTCGTCAACAGATGGGGATCGTCAATCAACAACCATTTATGTTTAACCAATCAATTGTTGACAATATTAAAGGCAATAACGAGCAAGTCACGATGGAAGATATCGTGCAGGCGGCCAAAGTGGCACAAATTCATGAGGAAATTATGAACATGCCGATGAAATACGAAACTCTTTTATCAGAGAACGCTCAAAATATGTCCGGCGGACAAAGACAGCGATTGGCCATTGCCAGAGCCCTCGTGCATTTGCCCAAAGTTATTGTGTTCGATGAAGCAACCAATGCGTTAGATAGCATTAATGAGAAGAAAATTGATGAATTTCTATCACAATTGCAATGTACAAGAATTGTAATTGCTCATCGATTATCAACGATTATGGATGCCGATCAAATCTTTGTGATGTCCAATGGAAGCATTGTAGAGAAAGGAAGGCATGATGAATTAATTCAAACGAGCACCTATTATCAAAATCTGGTTGAAGCCTATCGCTTTATGGATATGAAAGGAGGTGAGAAACATGTCGTATCAAGCGTTGAAAAACCCGTATTCCAGAACTCATAACAACGTACTTCCCATTGAGAATCCGCTTGTTGAATTGAAAGAGGATGAACTCTTGAAAGCGGGAGGTGCAGCACAACCGCAATGGGCCGAAGTCATCATTACGAGCTTAGCATGTGCCGCTGCGAGTTATTTCATGGGTAACCCAGGGCATGTGTGCACATTGACAGTTGAATGTCAGAAGTCTTGTAACTGATTAGGCAAAAAATAGAGAGACCGAAGGTTTTTACCTCGTCTCTCTATTATCATTTTTGGGGGTGATTCGATGTCCATCTTCAATTCAACGATCGCATACAATGCGCTTTATATTCATGAACGTAAATTATGTGGGCCGGTGGAGTCTGATGCCGATATGTCTTTGGTTATCCCATATTGGCAGCAACTTTTGGATTTTGAAAATCAGCAGTCTTTCCAATCGTATATTGAGCGCCACTATCAAATCGATATTTCCTTTCTTCGTCGTCACTTTTCTGCAGGTTCATCTGGTTTCAGTAAAGTGACTTCCCTCGAATCTGCAGCGTCAAGCTGGCTTGAATACATTACACACATTTTTGATAATCCGCTATTACAACAAGATGATGAGACAGATTATAAGCAGGATATGGAAGGAACGAACTTATCAGCTTTTCCATTTCATCGATTTTATGAAATTTTTGTTCGGGAGTTATATTTTGATTTGTTTAGAGACAGAAGTATAACTGCCAATACGACGATATCCCGGCTAGCGAAGCATAATATTATTCAGTATTACCTGGATCTACTGTATGCAGTAACTCACAAGACCCTTATGTTGGAAATCAATTACTTGCGGATGGAAGGCAAGCTGGAAGGGGAAAGCCCCGAGCAAAGATATTTAGCCTATGTCACAGATTTCCTTGGAGATCACAATTATCTCCAGAGCTTGGTGGAAGAGTATCCGGTCATGTTTAGGCTAATCGCGGAAAAAACTCAAAATCTCAAACAATTTGTTCGTGAGATCATCGCTCATCTGGAGCAGGATCGATCTGAATTACAGCAACAATTTGGTCTGAAAGACACTGAAATTGTTCAATTTATGTTGGGGAGTGGTGATTCCCATAAACAAGGGAAAACGGTAGTTATTCTTGAATTTTCCTGTGGTACAAAGTTAGTTTATAAGCCTCGTCAAATGGGAATTGATGAAACATTTCAGCAGTTTTTACAATGGATGAATGAGCAGGTGCATGATGGGAGACCACTTCGGACAGTGGGCGTGTTGAACAAACACAAGTACGGCTGGATGGAGTTCATCCCTTACCAAGCTTGTATATCGAATGAAGAGCGCAAGCAGTTTTATTACCGTCTAGGTAAGCTGCTGTCTGTGCTACATACGATGAATGCTACTGATTTTCACTATGAAAATATTATTGCGAATTCGGATCAGCCTGTATTAATTGATCTGGAATCGCTGTTTCATCATACGATTATTCAAGATCATAATTATACAGAGAGTGGCGCTATTAATCGGGCGCTTACCTTAATTCGGGATTCGGTATTATCGACTGGAATAGTACCCACTAACATCAATCGGGAGCAGACGTTTGACATTAGTGGAATCGGTGGAATAGGAGAGCAGCAAAGTCCCTTTCAAATTCAAACAGTAGAAGGTCAGAATACAGATGAAATTCGCTTGGTCAAGCAATTCGGTACGCTAAATTCCGGGCATAATTCCCCTCTATCAGGTAGTGATGGAAACGGAGAAAACGATGAAATTATGAACTATCTGGACGATCTGTCAGATGGTTTTCGCGCAGGATATAACTTATTTCTATCTCAGAGAGACGAAGCGGCAAGACAACTGGAAGCATTTAAGGATTGCGATATTCGCAAGATATTAAAAAGTACAATGGTCTACGGCAAGTTGCTTCACTTGAGCTACCATCCTGATTTTTTGCGGAATCAGTTGGACCGGGAGTTCTTGCTTAATCGAATTGCTCTTTCAGCGGATCATTTGAATCAACAAATCATTCGGGCTGAGATTGCGGATTTGTTAGAGGGTGACATTCCATACTTTTCTGCAACCCCTTACGGCACATGGATACAGGATTCACGTAGTCAGATGATTAATGGTGTATTTGTTGAGGATGGGTTAACGAGAAGCATGCAAAAGTTATCCCAGTTTTCCAAAAGTGATTTAGACCAACAGATACAGATTATTAAAGCAACCGTGTCTGCGGTGTATGCCAAGGAAGATATTAAGATTGTTCAGTTGAAAAATTGGAGAGTGCCTGAATCTGAACCGATTAATTTGCTTGATAAGGCAAAGATTATTGGAGATATGTTAATCCGCGAGGCCATTCAATATGAAGGGGAGCAAGGTTTGGAATTTTGCTGGACCAGTATGGTGACCAAGGGAGGAAGGAAGCATTTTTGGCAATATTCCGTGACTGGGCCAGGTATTTACGATGGTAACCCAGGTGTTGCCTTGTTCTTTGCCCAACTTTGGAATTTGACGAGGGAAGAAGTATATCGGGATGCGTGTTTGGCAACCATTCGACCGATTCAAATGATTTTGGAAGAATTAATCCATCCAGATCAGATCAATTTGGGGGCATTTTTAGGTTTAGGCGGTATGGCATATGGTTTTGCACAACTGAGCAGTGTGTTAAATGATCCAGCTATGAAGCAAAGTGCTGACCGCTTATTACAGGAAATCCCCAGATTGCTTCCGCAGGATCGATTGTATGATTTGATTGGAGGGAGTGCCGGGGCATTGGCTGTTATAGCAAGCATGCTTGAACAGAATCAAGAAGATACCTGGTTAATTGACATTGGGGAACAGATCGTAAAACATCTGATTCAATCCGCTGCTCCAATGGAGATCGGGGTAGCGTGGAAACCGGGGAACTCTCCCGAGAGTCCGTATATCGGTTTTTCTCATGGAAACGCGGGCATTATCTTTGCGTTATGTCGTTTTATGCCTTGGTCTGGACAACAAGCAGCTATCCATAAGATTGTGCGGGATGCGATTGATTATGAAAACCGCTTTTATGATGAATCGGTTGAAAATTGGTTCAGTGAACATTTGAATCATCATTCCATTGCGTGGTGTCATGGTGCGCCTGGTATTTTGCTTTCACGTATAGAAGCCGTCCGTCGTCAAGTTGATCACGGGTTACTGGAACGTGACTGTCAAGCTGCCCTGGCGACAACTCTTGATGTATCGTTAGGCAGCAATTTTTCATTATGTCATGGAAACCTGGGTAATCTCGATGTGTTGTTGCTGGCTTCACAAAGTTTAAACGCACAACAACAATCCTTGATCAAAGCAAAACAAAGTGTAATATTGGATGATTTGTTCCACTGTTCTGATGTCATTCATGCGGACATTAACGCTATAGGCGTGATGAATGGTTTGGCCAGTATTGGATATGGACTGTTAAGAATAGCGGACCCGCAACACGTTCCATCCCTCCTGACTTTAGAACTAAAAGGTCCGAAGGGGACAGTTACCCCAAGTGGAGAATTCTCTCGGTTGGCAAATGCAATGCGCAAATAGTAATTTATTTCTTACCTAATGTAATATATTCTTGACTTTAGGTAGGGAATAATTTACAATTGCTGTAAAGGAGGGAGTGACTTGTCAGAACTACTATCAAACAACATTTATATGCAGCGTGCCGAAAGAAGGTGGTCACAGCAGCATCTGGCCGATCTAGTCGGTGTCAGTAGACAGACCATCCTCTCACTTGAAGCGAATCGCTACAATCCTTCCTTAGTTTTAGCATTTCGCATTGCAGAGGTTTTCGAGGTGGGGATTGAAGACGTATTTCAATACCGACCTCAACAGCCGAAAGGGGATGAGTGATCTGTTTATGACTTATTTGCTGCCAGCCGCTTTGTTTATCTTCTTTTTGTCCAGCTTATACTTTTTGCTTGTTTTTCCTCGGGAAAAAGATGAGCGCTACAATTTAATTATGATGTATTCTTTCAAGTATGCTTACTATGCCTTGATGGTGATGTTACTCGCAACATTTATTTTTTCTGAATTGTTGAATTTTGAAGTTGTCAACGAATACTTTACCGAAGCAATTCTGGTCGATCTGCTTATATCTCATCTTGCTTTTACACTAACGGCCATCATTTTAAATAAAAGGATGTAGGTGATGATGGGGTGAGCATGCAACCAGTTCTTGCTGTTAATCAGGTGACCAAAAAAATGGGCAACGAGCAGATTATTCGCTCGGTTTCCTTTAACATTGATCGAGGTGCAGTATTCGGTCTGATCGGGGAAAACGGTGCAGGTAAAACAACAACCCTCGGGATGATCTGCGGGCTGATTAGACCAACCTCCGGCTCCGTATATATTGAAGGGATTCCCGTGAGCTCAAGGCGGAAACATGTGCTCAGACAGGTTGGTGCATTAATTGAAGAACCTCAGTTCTACAAGTACCTGACTGGGATGGAGCATCTGCTTTACGGAAGTCGTCTGTACGGTAAAGTCACAACCGAGCGTCTGGATGAGGTGCTTTCTTTATTGAAAATGAAGGACTTCATCCACAAAAAAGTGGGACACTATTCACTGGGCATGAAAAAACGGCTTGCGATAGCCCAATGTCTACTGCATCGGCCTTCATTGCTGATCCTGGACGAACCAACGAATGGACTTGACCCGGGAGCCATGATTGAATTCCGTGAAATCGTTCAAAGCATTACAAGCAAATTTGAAATTTCCGTTCTAATTTCCAGTCACCACCTCAAAGAAATTGAATCGGTTTGTGACCAGTTTGGCTTACTGCAAAAGGGTGAGTTAACATTGCTTGGCGGTAACAAATCCAGTTCTGCCAATAGTGTTGTCTTCGTTATTGAAGCGAAGGAGCTTGATAAGGCTCTCACCCTGCTCCAACAACAGAACTACATTTTTGAACCGAAGCTTTATGATCACGATAAGATCACATTTAAGATGGACCGTACTCACTATTCTTCACTGCTTATGCTGCTTAGCCAAGTCGAAGTGCAGTCGATAAAGGAAAAGTCGTTTGATTTAGAGGAGGCATATCTGGAATTGACCCGCGTGGATGAATGGGGTGGAAGCTGATGTTGGCATTGTTGCAGGGTGAATGGTTGAAGATTCGGCGGCAGAAAGTGATATATTTGGTGCTTTCAGGGCTTTTTGTGTTGACGCTTGTGCATGGGGTATTTCAAGCATTTCAACAACCTGCTGATCCGATACCGGAGTCGTGGCAACCAGCTTTGCAGAGTGAGTTGGCCCGATTGCAAGAAAAGCAGCCTGAGTTGAATCCGGGTACATTAATGTATGAGGTCAATCGAGACAAAATCTTACTGTATCAATATCAGCTTGAGCATCAAATTCCGCCGGACAACAGCCAAAGCGCATGGAAATTCCTCTCCAGCAACAAGATGTTGCTGACGCTTTCTGGATTGTATCTCATTACGATGTCTGCTTATATTGTAGCGTCTGAATACCAACAGGGCACCGTCAAATTTCTTTTCTTAAAGCCAGTGTCTCGTGTGTCCGTCATGGTAGCAAAATGGTTAATGATTTGCTGGTTGCTGTTGATAACTGTGGGATTTTTTATGATCGTTTCGTTTCTAACCGGGCTTGTCTTATTCGGTAATTCCGGGCCAGCTGAAACTCTCGTGGTGGTGGGAGACGAGGTGATTGTTCAAAACGTAGCCTTTGCTACTCTCCGCTATTATTTTTTCTCGGTCTTAGGAATAGGCGTGTTGTGTGCAGGTGCATTTACGTTAGCTTGTGTGATAAGAAGTGTAGCCGTTGTCACGGCCATCTCGCTGTTCCTGTATTATTCGGGAGAGCTGGTAACCCGACTATTGACTGCCAGATTCGATATAGCAAAATATTTAATATTTGCACATACGGATCTGAATATGTACTTTGAAGGCAGGGCATTCGCCGAGGGAATGAGCATACAGTTTTCATTAACGGTCCTGTCCGTTTATCTGCTCTTCTTTGCAGCTGTTGTATGGAGGAGTGTTTATCGGAAAGATGTTCCCTTGTCTTGAACATGAGAGTTTATTGTGTTGTTACAACTGTATAAACTTTTAAGACAAAGAGCGGCTACCCATAAGATAGCTGCTCTTTTTTGGGAATGATGCGCTCAGCAATGTATAATGAGCATATCAGTGAAGGGCTACGGCTTATCAGCTGGAAGATGAGATTACGGGTTAATCAAAAGTGAGGTCAGGTTATGTCCAAACATGATAATATGCTTGCCATTCTATGGATGTTGAACACAGGAGAGAAATGCACGGCGAAGCAAATATCGGAAAAGTTAGAGATACATATAAGAACAGTTTATCGGTACATCGATGCACTATGTGCCAGTGGCGTCCCGATCATATCTGACACAGGACACAATGGTGGGTATAGTTTGCTGCACAATTTTATCAAATCTCCTCTATTATTTAGTATTGATGAAAAAAAGACATTGCTCCAAGCTGCTCAATTTGCCAAAGAAGCCGGATATCCTTCGAGTGAGACATTAGACAATGCCGCTTCTAAGTTGAAAAGGTATTCGAATCAGGAGCAGGAGCGGTTGCTAAGCGATCATATAACCGGCTTGGAAGTCATAAACCGTAAGGGGTACCCCGCTCTTCAGCCGGTTTTGCAGGAATTGGAATACGCTGTAGCTAAAGAATGGTCTGTCGAAATTTCTTATCGCAACAGTCATGAAGAGCATTCCTCGGATAGGGTCATAGACCCCTATGGCTTGGTTAATTGGAACAACAAATGGTACACCACTGCATTTTGCCACCTGCGCAATGAAATCCGACGTTTTCGGGTAGATCGAATTATGAACATCACACGCACACCATTATCCTTTAAACGTCCCCTTGAGTTTTCAGCTCGTAGTTTTTTTATGAAAAATCTGTTGCCAGATGTAGCTGATCAATCCAAATACATTTCATTTATTATTAGGGGCAGGGCAGAGTCGCTGGATGATTTATGTATTCATTGGTTTCTGGAGCATCATTTGCAGGAACGGACATCAACACAAGCCACTTTTTTAATGGAGGAAAAAACACTATACACACACATTCCGTATATCATTCTTCCCTATGGGAAATCCATTCAAGTTATCGAACCGCAGCGTTTAAAGAATAAACTTGTGGAGGTTGCTTCAGAGCTAATGGAATATTACCAAGAATAACACGTTCACTGACAGGAGTTGTCAGTGAACGTGTTTTATTATAAGAGCAAGCAAGCCACTCATCATCACAGATGAAAGACTGCTGTTACCGAATGAACTTCAAGAGGAGCGTTAGAAATGAATAATACAGTATATCTCTATGTGTTTGACACAATGGCCGATTGGGAAGTGGGTTATTTAACCGCCGAACTGAACTCTGGAAGATATTTCAGAAAAGGGTTGGAAAGGGTAAAAATTATTACGATTGGAATAGAAAAAACGCCAGTAACAACAATGGGTGGATTGAAAATAACACCAGATGTTAGAGTGGATGAGTGTAACATTAAAAGCATCGATGCACTGATTTTACCTGGTGGGAATACATGGACAGAAGCCGTTCACGGGCCCATATTAAAAATGGCCGAGATGTGTCTAAAGGAAGAAATAGTCGTTGGGGCAATTTGCGGTGCTACCTTGGGACTTGCTCAAGCAGGCTTGTTGAATTCACGTTGGCACACAAGCAATGACTTGGATTATCTTAAAATGGTGTGCCCTACGTATACGGGAGAAGAATATTACAACAGGGAATTGGCTGTTACCGATGGGACATTGATCACTGCATCCGGAGTAGCTCCGATAGAATTTACTAGCCATGTTTTAAAAAGGCTTGATGTATTTTCTGACAGGACATTAGACGCTTGGTATCATCTTAATAAAACGCATGAACCTAAATATTTCTACGATCTAATGAGTTCGATCCAATAATCCGGGCGATTCAATCTCCGAATACTTTCGGATTTCTTGAGACACTGGGTGGCGGGTTCCTGAGAAGGGACTCGCTTTCTATTGGTTAAATGCCTGAGAAGAATTTGTTAAAATCTTACGAATAAGAAGGAGTATAGGTGAACCTATAATTGTTGATTAATAGTTTTCTAGATAATACAATATAAACAAAATATTTGGAGGTCAGAAAAATTAAACATATCACTACAATATTATTGTCATTATTGATTTCGATAGGTGCTTTTATCCTCTTGTACATATACGCTATTGATTCAACTGATGAGCCTGAGATAACGGATATATCTGGTCCTGTCCAGTTACTCACATTAACAGTGTTCAGTAATGAAGATCTCGCTGGAACTTCAACAATAAAACAGTTCAATATTCCAGCTGGATATGGTTATGTACAAGTGACTTTTAGAAACACAGGCTCAAAACCGTTCACGTTTACGATTAACCAAGGATCAGCTGCTGGCGCAATGCAGATGTCTGGTACTGTCCCAGCCGATGGTGAAGAATATGAATTTTCTAATGACGAAGCTTGGTCAACTGGAGAATTCTATATAAGCACATCTTCCGCACAAGGAATGTCAGGTACATTGGATGTACAATTGGGCATATTGAACTTTTGATGGAGAATTATAGTAGCCAATCCGTAGTTGTTAGCTTGACACACAAAGATACGGACAAAGTATATTTTTCTCAAAAAATACCTGAAAGAGGTATGATTACGTGGAGAAATTTCGAGCATGGTTACGAAATGGGGCTACGCGGAGGAGAATATATACTTCAATGGAGTGGAGGTGGAAGTCGTGTGAATGGGGCGTTTTCGGGAAAAATGGGTGCCTCGAGTTCAGATTTCTCCAATTGAATGATGTTTTGACTCTGAGAGAATGCTTCAACAACCTGAGCATCACACTTCGGTGTGTTTTTGATCAGCCACGATGTGCCTCCATTAGTAGTATCAGAAGAAGCACCTTGATGGGTGCTTTTTCTTTGTTCTTATACATGGTAATTTGAAAAAACCTATAATTACTGGGGGGTTCCCAGCAATTATAGGACATCAGAAAGTTCAGGGGAATTTTTTCGGAACTCCAAGAGATTATAGACTGCGCTCTTATTAGTCTGCATACCTGTATTGTCATTATCAATTATAGCTTTATCATTTGCTCGCATTGTTCTGCAACAAATTCATCATGTGTAACTATAATAACGGTTTTACCTTGCTGATGGAGCTCATGCAAAGCATTTAGAACAAAGTTGCGATTCATGGAATCTAGTGAACCGGTTGGCTCATCAGCTAAGATAACATCAGAAGGCTTCAATAAAATTCTTGCTAGTGCCAGACGCTGTTGTTCTCCACCAGATAACTCATATACTTTTTTATTAAATGGGATGTTCAAGCCTACTTTCTCTAATGCAGCAGTTTTTAAATGTTTTTTTTCATTTTTCGATTTTTTACTGTAGGCTAGTGCGACCTCCAAATTGTTGCCCACAGGGTCATTTTCGATTAAAGCGAAGTTCTGAAATAAATACGATATGTTATTTCTTAGGAGAAGCATTTGTTCTCTGCTTCCGAGTTTAGGTGCAACGATCCCTTTAAATTTTAAAGTACCTGTGTCCGGACTTTCCAGCATACCTAACAAGTTCATTAATGTTGTTTTACCTGATCCACTTTTGCCTGTAATAGCAATCAGTTGCCCCTGATAAATCGTTAAGTTAAAGTTTTGAACTACCTTATTGTCCCCATAAGACTTACTAACATTATGAAGCTCATACATTGGATTTTGATTCAAATTACTGATCTCCTCCCTTTAGAACTTGGGTCAGGTTTTTTCGCCAGTTTTTTTTCAGCCAGACTAATGTGACCCAAAATTCTAGTAATAAAAGAAAAAGGCACATAACAATAGCTAGAGCTAAATTTGTGCGTTCTGCATAGACCAGCCCTAGTATGGATATAGTCCATGTTAAGGAAAATAAAGCGATAAACTCCTTGTATTTTCTATGTGCAGAGAAACCGAACATTCCGCGTATAATGAATTTCTGCTGATATTTGCCGAAGACAATAGATATGCTTTGAAGTAGTAGAAGGATTAGTATAAACATGCTAATAACCAATGAAACGGAAGCGGTGTAGAACTGAATCTTCAAATGGTATAGCTTAGTTGCTATATATTGGTCAACCGTAATAAGGTAATGAAGATTATCATCCAATTTAAGCTGCTTTAGAGCGGGCTTAATTGACATATACGTTTTTTTTGTGTCACCGTCTATTAATTTTATTTTTAAGGGATCTGTACTACCACCACCCAATATGGCATCTCTATCTCCGAGTAGACTATTCTTTAATGTAACCACCTGAATAATAGGGTCGACAATATTATTATTATTTTGTGGGTAAACATCGGTGTTGAAGCTAAATACTTCTTGTCCATCCGTTGTCCAAATTATGCGAATATTAGGAGAGGCTACTGTTTTAGGTACATCAACTCCTAAAGTTTGTTTATCAAACTCGACTCTTTGTTTGCGTTCAGTTTGAAAGAAATTTAAGAGTTCACTCTCCTTATTTTTAAATTGTTCAGGCACAAGTAATATCCAATCCGTCTCGTCTTCAGAAATATTAACGATTTTCCCTTTTAGATCGTACAAAGGAAACTCATTTAGAAAGTTGGGATTAACATATACAGAGCGATACCCATCATAGTTCTTATCTAATTCAAGAGATGTCGTTTCATATGAGCGAGAGTTAATAAGTACAGAACCCATACTATTGAGTAAAGGATATAACTGATTGGCAGTTGTGCGAATGAATTGTGTTGAGCCATTTTGAAAATCGACAGAATCATAGCCAATGTTTACAGGGTAGAGAACTCCGTAATCGTTACTTTTTTGCCACTTGTGAAGTGTGGATTCTTCATTTTTCATTGCTCCGTAATTGGTGGCCAGATTAACGAACGAAGATACAACTGCGATTATTACTACCACTTTAAGCAGCAAATTAATAGTTAATATAATGGAGGTACTCTTTTTATTCTTTAGTACATAAACCACATTAAGACGTGCCATGCTAATATACGCAGGTATCGTTAAAGTTACTATTACTAGAGATAACAAGCACTGCTGAATAATAAGATCAGAAATAAATAAATAGCTACTACCCGGGACAAAGGATACCAGTATGATGGATAGCAACATTGCAGTAAAAAATACGTATAAGATCCATTTTCCAATTGACTCGAACCAAATTTTTTTTAATGAATATCCGAATAATTTATAAATTGCCAGACGTTTGGCTTCTTGGAATGAGTAGTAGAGAACAAAAAAAGCAGTGATAATAACTAGTACATAAAGTAGTAGTTTGATGTCTGTATTTGAAGTAATGTTGTACATATCCCTCGGAGAAGACATGTTCATAAAAGTTTGGGATGATACAGTAATATGCATATTCTTTGTTTCAAAGTAATGATTAATATTTTCGGTGAATTTTTTTAAAAAAAGCCCTAGAGTATCCCGATTACCTTCTACATAGTAGTACCCGCTAACAGGCAAATAGTCAAAAGAGCTTTTTAAAGGTTTAATAGATATACTATCATTACCTGCAAAATCCTGGATAACCCCTATCTGATGAGCATTACTTCCTTTAGATGTTGATAAAAAAGCCTTATTGTTCTTAGTATCCTCAATACTCAGAAAATTTCCGGATTGTAACGTTATATAATCAAATAGAGTAGTAGGTTTATTTAATAATATGTATTTTACCAACTCCATTTGCTGATCAGGCTTATTGTTAATGGCTGGTCGAATTAAATTCACGTTCATTTCTGAAGAGGTTCTTAATAAAATAGGGTAAATCTCGCTTGGATCTGATAAACCTGCTTCATCAGGTATAAAAAAAGCAGATCCGATTTTCTCTTCCAAAAGCAAAATGCGATTAAGTTCTTTTCGATCATAAGCTTCATAACTGACAAATAGAGAGAGAGAAAACGATAGTATCAAAAACAAGATAATGAGTTTTTTCAAATCAAATATCTCCTTCGCTTTTCTGCACTATTCAGCATTTTCTTGGTTTTATATATAATCCCAGAATTTATATATTATATCATAGTATGTAACAAAGCGAGATCCGAGATGTGTTGACGATAGAAATCTGCCAATGTTAACTTTTTTAGAAAACTGTATTCAGATGGAGGGAAACCCAAATGACCGAGAAACATTGGCTTGTCGTGCAGTATCCGCTGAAGAGTGCCAAGGGCAGCAAGCGTGATCAGTGGTTGAAGGAGAAGGTCATGGAGTATCTTGAAGCTGCGCTGACTCAGCATGATCTGGGAGAGGTGGATGGATGTGACCTGGGGAGCAGTGTGGCCGATCCGAACAAATTTGTGATGAATATTTTTTGTGTGGTGACGGATGAAGATCGAGGTATAGCAATGGTTAAAAAGGTACTGCGAGAGAGTCGGCTGGATTATACCCGTATCAACATTGCGACCATGCCTTACGGCACAGAAGGAAGTTACACGCTGAAATATGCTTCCAAAAAGGGTATTACCGAGTTCTCGCTTTAATTCGCAAGAGTAGCGTTGTTAACGAAGCTCTGCTTTCGCCTGTAGATGTTAGCTACGCGCTTGCGGGAGTCACCTGGCCTATCCTCATTCCCAATATAACTAATATGAGCGACGTTCACTTTTACGGTGAGGGTCGTTTTTTATGTCGTCCAATGTACATTTATTCATTCCCTTTGGAAATCACCTCCCTTACCAGACCGGTTCTCTACCAAAACAAACCTGCTAAAGCGATAAAAACAGTTGAGGTCCTTCAAGATTCAAGCATATAATATACAATTGTATAAAATCCGAGAGAGTGTATACGCCCGGAAAATTTGAGCCGATGGGAGGGCCTGATGTTGAGAAGGAAGCTCCAGCTAAAGTTTCATTGGAGAGAGTTGATGCAGCGTAAGCCCAGGACACTTGCTTTTAAAATCCCCTTTGCGTACTTTGTCATTATTCTGCTAACGGTGGCGTTCAGTGCGCTGGTGCTGAATCGTATTTCGGAAAATGATGCGCAGCAGAAAATTAACGAAGCATCTCTGCAGACGATTACCTCCATCCAGACAAACGTGAATCTTATGATGGAGAATGTGAACAATTATTCGAAAATGATTTTCTCCGACCCCAATCTGCAAAACCTGCTACGGCAGGGCAATGTGTATTCGAATTTGCAGACACAATCCAAGGTTAGTGCTTATTTGACCAACCTTATGCAAGCGGTTCCAATTATTGATTCAGTCTATATCTATGATAACTCGGGACATCGCTTTTCGGTAGGAACGCAGCAATGGCCTGCTTTTCTCGAAGCAAAGGTGGAGGATGCGCCATGGTATGAGCAGGCTTTGAGGTACAAAGGGAGGTATCTGCTCAGACTCAATGGTGGGGACAGCATCGAAAACGAGGTTGAATCGGTAACGGTGGCTAACAAGGAAACAGACAGGAGCCCGAATAACAATGATCAAGGCATTGGGCAACCGGGTCGAAACAATCGTGATAACAATAGTAGGAATATCGGTGAAAACAGCAGTCCAAAAGTGAATGGCCCTCCAGCCATTGGAATGAACATGGAACAAGAATATGAAAAAGTAAAGGACAACCAGCAAGAAAAAGAAAGGGACGCCGGGAGAGAAGATGATCAAGAGAGAATTGTCTCTTTTATACGTTTAATGCGTGATCTGGATGACACATCCCCGCTTGGCTTTCTGGTCATGAACATTAAAGAGAAATCCATTGCTCAAGCTTACGCCAATCTGCCTGCATCTGATTCGTTTCAGGTGGCTATTCTGGATGAGCATATGCGAGTTATCGCAACCAATGCCGCAGCAAACGTCGCTAGAAATACCGCTACAAACATGGCTTCTACAGCAGTTGCTTCAAAATCTCCAGTCCCTTCAGCACTTACATCGTCTACGAAGTCTACATCATCTCCAGCATCAGCAGAGTCATTTGCTTCCCAAGCCTCCACAGCTGCGGCTCAGAAGCAGGCGGGTATGCAGGAGATTTTACAGGCCAATCAGGCCAGGTTATCCCAAGCATTTCAGGAACAGCCCTCGGGTGTTGTGACACTGCATTCCGGCGGACAGGACTACGCAGTAACCTATCTCTCCGCTGGTGAAGATCAGTGGAAATATATCAGCATGAGTCCATACCGTGCCACAGATACCCGTAACAAATCATTGGTGCTGCTTGCACTTATGCTGCTTGCGGTGAACGGGTCTGTCTTTTTCATCAGCTCCTTCATCATCTCTCGCAGTGTAATCAAGCCCATCCATAAGCTGCTTCGATCCATGCAGAAAGCACCAAGCGGTAATTTTCGCAAAGTCAAAGTGGAGCTGAACAGTTCCGAATTCGAACAGCTGTACAGCGGTTATAACCAGATGATCGAGCAGATTGAACAGATGCTGAAGCGTATTATTCAGGAGCAGCAGACGATCCGCCGAGCCGAGCTGAACACACTTCAAGCGCAGATCAAGCCACATTTTCTATACAATACGCTGGATTCGATCACATCTCTGGCGATGTCGGGTATGAACGACAAGGTATGCGAAATGCTGGAGGCGCTCGGGAGCTACTACCGGTTAAGTGTAAGCAAAGGTAATGAGGTGATTACACTGCATGAAGAGGTTGAGATTGTTCGTCATTATCTGTCCATTCAGCAGGTACGTTATCCGGGTGTATTCGAGGTGCAGTATGATATTGATCCTGACTGCGAGCGGGTTATGATGCCGAAGCTCGTACTCCAGCCACTGGTGGAAAATTCACTGTATCACGGCATTCGCGCCAAAGGCAGCCCAGGCATGATACGTATTCAGGCTCGGCAAACGGCAGATGCTGTCACACTAACACTTACTGACGACGGAGTGGGTATGTCCAAAGAACAAATGCAGCAGATCCAGCGTTCAGAAAAGCAAAAATCCTTTTGGCCAATGCTCAAGCCATCGCAATCTGGCACCATCAGTTCAATTCAGGCCTCTTCCGTTCCAGCTTCTGCCCCCAACTCGGACGCTAATGTGAATGCGAGCTTTGGCCTGTGGGGAACGATGGAGCGGCTGCGTATTTATTATGATCGTGAAGATGTAATGAAGCTTGAGAGTGAGCCTGGAAAAGGAACCACCATAACCATTACCATCCCGAAGGGAGAAGGTGCACCATGGAACCATTAAAAGTATTGATTGTGGATGACGAGTACCTCATCCGAAATCTGCTGCGCATGCGCATCGACTGGCAGCAGCAGGGCATGCAGATTGTTGGCGAAGCCTCCGATGCTGCGGAGGCTCTGGAGCAGGTAGAGAAGCTGCATCCAGACATCGTGTTCACGGATATTTATATGCCCAAGATGGACGGCATTGAGCTGAGCGAGCGGATTCTGGAGTGTTATCCGAACATCAAAATCGTAGTGGTGACGGGACATGATGAATTTGAATATGCACGTCAGAGTGTGAAGCTGGGCATATCCGATTTTATTTTGAAACCGATCCGGGCATCCGAGTTATTGCAGGTTACCGCCAAGCTGCGAGCATCCATTGAGCAGGAGAGAGGGCGGGAGATTGAACTGGCGAAGCTGCGGGAGGAGATGGAGCGCAGTCTGCCGTATCTCAAGGAGCGATTTGTGAATCAGTGGCTGCAGGGGGCACTGCATGAAGAGGAAGGACGTGAGCAGATGCACTTTTTCGACGTTCCCATCCCGTCAGGCATGCCGGAATCTCAAGTAGCTGTAATCGAGATTGATGCATCTGTCCACCCATATGTCACAGAGGAGATCCCGATCATGCTTCGTTTGCAGGGTTTACAGCATGTTCAGGCCTACTACCAGGAGAATCCGCACATCATTATCGTGATGGACACACATAACCGCATTGTCACCCTCTCGATCGATCCTAATGCAAGCCTCGCTTCTCAGATGGAGCTCCTTCAGGAGAAACTGCAGCATTTGCTTACTCTCGAAGGCATTGCAGTACAAGTAACGGTAGGGATCGGACAGAGGCATGCCGGGTGGGAGGGGGTCTGTACGGCGTACCGAGAGGCTTGTCGAGCGCTGGAATACCAGGCATTTGCGGGGAAAAATCAGGTCATTTGCTTCGAGGATCTCGTGATGGACGGACGCAATCACAATCAGCCCTATCGCTCCGACACCAGCCTGCTTCAGCAGCTGCAATTTTGCGTCAGTGTAGGTGCGGGGGAAGAGGCGCTGTCTCTGCTCGCCAAAATCCTCGCTGCTCCATTCTCCAATGTGGTACAGTTTCGCATGGCTGCCATGGATGTAATTACGGAATGCCAGCGCGCCGCGATGGAGCAGCAGCTTGAGGGTGAGCAGGTGTTTAACAAGGAAGCTGTTGCCATGATGCTGATGGTAGAGCATTTGCCTGAGCTGAAAATGCTGCTGGAGCAGCATGTCCGGACCATAGCGGATGCGATTCAGACGAAACGTCAAGCGAGGGAAGGCAATCTGATTGATCAGGTCAAGGCGTACCTTGAAGAGCAGATGGGCAATGCGGATGTGGGTTTATCGAGCACAGCGGCTGCTTTTTACGTAAGTCCGGGTCATTTGGGGCGTTTGATGAAAAAAGAAACCGGGCAGACGTTTGTTGAATATTTAACGCAGCTTCGCATGAGAAAAGCCGAATCGCTGCTGAAGCAGACCGATCTGAAGGGGTATGAGATCGGGGAGCAGGTAGGCATCCCGGACCCGCATTATTTCAGCGTGTTGTTCAAAAAACAGTTCGGCCGCTCCATGAATGAGTATCGAAACGTCAAAAGTTAGCGCACTCCGCACCCGGCAATTTGGTCGCGCTTTCATAAATGTTCGAATATTACAAAGCGATGCCTGTTTTCTAAATGGAGCACACTGCACACGTTTACTAAAATGTGAATAGAACCAACAAAAAGATCGGGGAGGTCATATGATGAAAGCGCTATTAAAGAAATCTTTACATCTGTTTCTGGCTCTGGGGCTTGCGGGAAGTCTGGCGGCATGTTCGTCTGGATCAAGCGGCGGGTCGCAGGGAGAAAGCAATGGCAAGATCAAGCTGACACTGTGGGATCAATCCGTCGGTACAACAGACCCGTCAGCCAAGCTGCTGCCCGAGATTGTGGAGAAATGGAACAGCGAGCATCCCGACATCCAGGTTGAACGTACAGGCACCACAGGAGAGCAATATAAAACCAAGGTGAAAACCTCTATCGCGGCAGGTGAGGCGCCAGACCTGTTTTACGGAATGGGCGGGGGCAGCTTTATGCAGCCTTATATCAAATCCGGCAACATCCTGGAGATTACAGAATATTTGAAAGACGATATCAAGGAGCGAATGGGCCCGGGGATGGCAGAGGCGATTAACATGGACGGCAAAATCTACACGCTGCCTGTGTACACACACATCGCTAATCTTTACGTGAATACGGACCTGTTTGACAAGGCGGGTGCCAAAATTCCGACTACATATAACGAGCTGCTGGATGCTGTCACCAAGCTGAAGGCGGCGGGGATTACGCCGGCTGTCATTGGCGAGAAGGATCGCTGGCCGGGCATGTATTGGTATGACATTATTGCGATGCGTCAAGCAGGCAATGCAGCCGTGATCGAGGCCTTCAAAGACCCGTCCAAGTGGGATTCACCAGACTTTGTGGCAGCCGCCACCAAAATGCAGCAGCTCGCCAAGGCTGGAGCGTTCAACAGCAGCATGTTCAGTATGAGCTATGACGAGATGCTGGGGGCGTTTAACGCTGGCAATGGAGCGATGATGTTCCAGGCCAACTGGGTGAATGCAGGTATTGAAGACCCATCGTCTTCAGCGGTAAAAGGCAAAGTGAAGGTCATCCCGTTCCCGATATTTGAGGATGGCAAAGGCACCAATACCGAAATCTTCGGCGGAGCCGTCGATGGATTCTACATCAGTCAGACGACTCAGCATCCGAAGGAAGCCGTGGAATTCCTCATGTATCTGAGCGAGCAGCTGGGTACGCAGGGTTTCCTTGCTGGAGCCGGACTGCCGAGCTGGAAGACGGATTCCCTCGATACGTCCAGCCTGTCCTCTCTCGACCTGTCTGCTGCGGACATTATGAAAACGGCAACCTCATTCATCGCGTGGTGGGATAACATTCTGCCTGCCGAATCGGCCGAAGCACATAAAAACCTGATCGCACAGCTGCTGGCTGGTGATGTGACGCCAGAGGAGTTCTGCAAGCAGATGGCGCAGCTGAAGCCAACGGAGCTAAGCCTGTAGGTTAAACAGGCAAGCATGCTTATGCTGCGTGCACGTCCTTTCGAACTTTGAATGCATATACATCTTGTAAACAGGCTCTCTCTGCCGCCTGCTACAAACAAAATAAAGCCCAAACGAGGCGTGGTCCGGATGTTCCCGGTCACGCCTTTGAGAGGAGAAGAGTGATGAACGCTGTATTTTCCAATAAAGGCACGATTGCCGTCTTTGTCCTGCCCACACTGATTCTGTTCTGCGGCATTGTGCTGATTCCGATTTTCATCTCCAGCTATTACAGTCTGCTCGATTGGAACGGGGTAGGAAAGGGCACATTTATCGGGCTGGACAACTATGTAGAGATGTTCAAGGATACCCGGGTGCTCAACTCGATCAAAAATTCACTGCTCTTTGCAGGTGCCTCTGTATTCATTCAATTGCCTATATCGCTGGTACTGGCGCTGATTCTGGCCTCCAACGTGAAGGGGGAAGGCTTTTACCGGACGGTATATTTCATTCCTGTACTGATCTCCACGGTGGTCATTGCCCAGCTATGGTCCAAAATCTACAATGCGGATTACGGGCTGCTGAACGTCCTGCTGCAGAACATCGGTCTATCCAGCTGGGCGCAGGATTGGCTCGGACAGAAGCACACGGCCTTGACAGCTTCGTTTATCCCTACACTGTGGCAGTACATGGGATATCATATGCTGCTTATGTATGCGGGAGCCAAATCTGTATCTCAGGATGTGCTTGAGGCAGCCCGTATGGACGGTGCTTCCCGTATACGTGTGGCCTGGTCCATTATGATCCCGCTGATGAAGCCGATTCTCAAGGTGTGTCTGGTATTTTCGGTGATAGGAGCATTCAAAGTGTTTGACCTGATCTATGTCCTGACAGGCGGCGGTCCATTCTACAGCACAGAGGTGCCAAGCACGCTGATGTACAGCACGATTTTTGACATGTTCCGGTACGGATACGGCAGTGCGATTTCAGTTTTTATCATTGTGGAATGTCTGGTGTGCACCATTCTCATTAATTCATTGTTCAAGACAGAGTAGAGGAGGGAAGACGTATGAGTACCCTTAATGTGATGCTGCAAAAAAAGCCCCGGCCTCAGCGCTCCATCACCGGAGCCATCGGCAAAGTGCTGCTGCAGGCGTGTCTGATGCTGATCGCCTTCATTCAGATATATCCGCTGATCTGGCTGGCGCTGTTTTCCCTGAAGGATAACAGTGAAATTTTCAGCGGGGATGTCGTGGGACTTCCCAAAGCTTTTCTGTGGAGTAATTATAGCAGGGCCCTGTCTGACGGGCATGTACTGAACTATTTTATGAATAGTGTGCTGGTTACGGTGGTATCCATTGTTCTCGTGCTGATTCTGTCCTCGATGACGGGATATGCGATTACAAGAATGAACTGGAAGCTGAGCGGGCTGACAATGACGCTGATTTTGCTGGGCATGATGGTGCCGATTCATGCGGCGCTGCTGCCGCTGTTTATTATTTTGAAAAACCTGAGTCTGCTCAACAGCTATTGGGCCCTCATTATCCCCTATGTAGCCTTCGGTATTCCGATGGCAGTGTTCATTCTGGGCAGTTTTTTCAAAGGCATTCCGAGAGAGATGGAAGAGTCTGCGGTTATGGATGGGTGCGGCATATACCGCACGTTTTTCTCTATTATTCTTCCGCTCGTAACCCCGGCAATCTCCACGGTAGCGATTTTTACGTTTTTGTCGTGCTGGAATGAGCTGATGTTTGCAGTTACGTTTATTAACAATACCGCTTATCAGACGCTGACGGTGGGCATGATGTCCATGGTCGGAACGTACATTACGCAGTGGGGCATCATCGGAGCAGGTCTGATGATTACAACGGTGCCAACGGTGGTAATCTACCTGCTGCTGAATAAACAGGTGCAGAAGAGCATGATTGCAGGTGCAATCAAAGGGTAGCTCTAAGGCTCTAAGTTGCCTCCAATGTTCTCTCATCGGCGTGTTTGTGTACACATGTTCAACTTTTTATGGACTAGACCCGGGCTTCGGGCCATGAAATAATAAGGTAGAGTGAATCTGAGCAGTCAGAGAGAGGGGAACGAGGTTATATGGTAAAGCAGTCGATCATCGAGCAGGTAACGGTGCAGGAAAAGGTTGTAGCTTTTACATTTGATGATGGTCCGCACCCGGTATACACCCCGCAAGTGCTGGACATTTTCCGCCGCGCTGGCGGTCATGCGACATTTTTTATGATTGGCGAGGAGATGGAGGCACATTCGGACATTGCGGCAGAGGTGCACCGTGAAGGGCATGAGATTGCCAATCATACCTATACCCATCCGAACCTGACCGAGCTTACGCTGGAAGAGGCCGGGGAGGAGCTGCGGCGGGCAGAACAGCTGGTTCAGAAGGTCACGGGCGGGTCTGCCCGGAGCTTCAGGCCGCCTTATTTTGGCGTAAATGATGATATTCTGGCTCTGGCTGCGGAGCGTGGATATCGCACAATTGGGGCAGCGAACGGCGCCGCCAGGGATTGGGACAATCCCGGAACCCAGCATATTGTGGAGCATAGCCGCTCGGCAGTGAAGCCTGGCAGTGTGCTGATTTTCCATGACGGATATGGCGACCGCTCTCAGACTGTTGAGGCTGTGCGTGTGCTGGTGGAGGAACTGACGGCAGACGGGTATCGTTTGGTTACAGTGAGTGAACTGTTAGATATGTAATGCGTTGAAGTGAATATGCAGGTACGAAAATATAGCAAAAATACTCCCCACAGAAACGGACAGGTCATTGCAAACATGATAACTGTACCGTTCATGGGGAGTATTTAATTTAGAATGGGCCTACCTGCTCGTGGTTCTATTCCCGGTTACCGTGATATCAGCAGACTGTACGGTGTCCACCAACGTCAATAACTCTGATACCGGTGTACGTGGTCTGGCGCGGCGAACCTTCGACGGATCGAAATATCCCATATGCAGTGTCCCAACCACCTTCTGGCCTGGCTTTACACCCGCCGCTTCCCGGAATGCGGGATTCCAGTTGTAGTCATTCGTTTTCCAGACAACGCCGATGCCTCGTTCCCAGGCTAACAGCTGCAAATTTTGAATGAGAGCACTTGCCGCTGACAGAGCTTCTTCCCATTCCTTCCAACGGGGCTCCTCGTCAATCAGCACCAGCAGGTGCACCGGGACCTCGGAGCAGTAGGCCTGCTCAACTCGTTCGCCGTACTGCTCACGCTTGTCCGCTGTATATGTAGCAAGCACTGCATCCGAGAAACGCTTGCGTCCTTCTCCAACAAACATGAGGAACCGCCAGGGCTCCTTGCGCGAGTGAAAGGGTGCCCATACAGCGGCATCCAGCAGCTCCATAATGAGCGGTACAGGTACGTCTTCGCCTGTAAAATGATTTACGGTACGCCGTTCGCGGATCGTTTTTTCAATAATCTGATAGGTTTCTTCCATCCTCTGCTCCATGCTCGATTCCCTCCTGATTATGCATATCTTCAGTACACACAATTACGATCATTTGACGAGTGCTTGCAGCACATCATCCACCTTTTTGTTGTAAGCGAGCGGCCCGAAGGTCATCCAATGATCCATGCTTACCTCGTAGGTCTGATTCTTTTTCACGGCGGGGAGGGATTTCCAGATGCTGCTGTTAATCAACTCCTGTGCCAGCTCTTTGCCGCCTTCATCGTAAGTAATGAACAGATGATCTGCTGTAATCTCCGGGATGATTTCCTTAGAGATGACAGCCATGCTGGTGTCTTCACCCCAAGCCAGATCTTTAGCTATCTGTGGTGGATTTAATCCCAGATCGGTATAGAGGACATTGCCGACATATCCCCCTGGTCCGCCATAAAGCCGGATTTCCTTATTGCTGCGAACACGGACAAAACCGACCGTTTCATCTCCGATGGCGGCTTTAAGTTTGGCCTTGGCATCCTTCACCTTGCTGTCATAGCTCTGGAGCACCTTCTCTGCTTCGGCCTGCTTACCCGTTAGCTCACCGATGGTCCGTAAGGCTTCTCGC
This sequence comes from Paenibacillus sp. JGP012, assembly GCF_014203995.1. Classification (NCBI taxonomy): domain Bacteria; kingdom Bacillati; phylum Bacillota; class Bacilli; order Caryophanales; family Paenibacillaceae; genus Paenibacillus; species Paenibacillus sp. JGP012. Next base: position 49,623 of record NZ_JACHKG010000014.1, read on the forward strand.
CACTGATCTGGAGCATCTGCTCCGAAAACGTAAGTAGGTGCAATGCTGGAAAACTTGTCGTAATTCCCGTCATTCGCATAATTAGGGAAGGCAAGCAGGATCAGATCGGGTCTGGCAGCGAGCATCGCCTCGTAATCGATGGCGCTGGTATCCACTTTAGGCAAATCCCCGATGGATGACTGCAAGTATTTCAACGAGAACGAGCCTATAACGGTCTGTGTCACCGGTTTGATTCCCAGAGCTACAAGGTAATCTTCCAGATATAAACCCGCAATCCGCTGGGGGTGGGCAGGTACTTCAATACTTCCAAAGTCATGTTTGAACGTGTTCACCTGAGCTCCGTCCTGCTGTGCGGTTGTTGTTGATGCTTGGTTGTCGCCGGATGCCTCTGCTGTTTGGTCTGAACGGCTATCCTGAGTGGAACTTGCCGGATTCGTGCTCCCACAAGCGGTTAGAACAGCGAATACTAAAACGATGAAGCACACCAGCAAGTGGTCACGTAGGTTCCTCATGTTGTATCCTCCTATATGATAAAGATTATCATTCTCATACGGATTCTAACATGGGCTCTGGCAAATCGACCATACAGAATTGTTCGATTTCATTTATGAGATTGTGCGTTTCATCCGTGGACAGCCTCGCTTCACTGTTGCCGAATCGCGCTTATAGAGCTTATTTTCTGCGGCTCCGTATGGAGTCCAGCACCTGCTGGATTTTTCGTTCATGTCCGAGCATACCAAAGGTCATCCAGATATCGGTTGTACCCATGTACACCTGATTGTTTCGAACTGCGCCGAGTTCAGTCCAATAAGGACTTTGAAACAGCAGCTGTGCCTGTTCAGTCTGAGCATCGTCCACAATAACCAGCAGATGGTCTGCTTCAAGCTGGCTTAGACTCTCGGGTCTGAGCGGAATGACCGCACCTGCAGGGTGGCGAGACCATTCCTGAAGCAGCGGTGGCATTTTCAGGCCTAAATCCTCGTATAACACAGAGCCGGTGTAGCTTTCAGGCCCACCATACAAGCATAATCCTTCTCTGAAATGAAACCGAAGCAAAGCCACAGATTCATCTCCGATCATGCCTGCGAGTTCCTGCTTGGCCCTGTGTGCCTGCTCATCGTATTGTTGAACAGCTTGCTGAGCCTGCTCCTCCCGGTGCACCAGACCTGCGATGCTCATTAATGTTGATCGCCAATCCAACCCGGCTTGCTGGAATACATACGTAGGGGCAATCGCCGCGAACTGCTCGTATCGCGCATCTGCTGCAAAGTCGGGAAATCCGAGCAGGATCAGATCAGGACGCAAGCTTCGCAGCGAGCCAAAGTCGATGCGGCTGACATCCAGCTTCTGCACACCATCCAGAGCGCTCGACAAGTATCTCTGATAGTATCCGGAGCGTGAATACTGCACGATCGGCTGGATGCCCAGTACAGTTAAATGATCTTCCAGAAAGACACCGACAATCCGCTCAGGCGGTCGGTTTTCGGCTGCTGCCGGAGAAATGGAAGCACGCAGATGAGTAGTATACAGCAGGGAGCTGGCGATGCTTCGTTCTTGATTACGCTGTACATATGCCGTCGGTGGCAGGCCCACCACCTGTTTAAAGCGTGAGCTGAAATAATATGGCGTACTGAAGCCGACAGATTGAGCAATCTCGCGTATAGGTTTATCGGAGGTGACCAGCATTTGTTTTGCATGCTTGATTCGAATCTCGGCAAGCCTGTCCATCGGGCTTGTACCCGTTTCTTTGCGAAATAAAGATGAATAATAACCAGGGCTCATATCAGCGATCTGTGCAAGCTGCTCCCGGGTCAGCTCCTGATCGTACTGCTGCTCCATATAGAGAATAGAGCGCTGAATGGCCGGGTTGATGTCTGGAGCCGAGGTTTCCAACCAGTCTGCCTGTTCCCACACATGATCCAGCAGCTCCATGAAGAGCCGTTGCCTCTGAAACTCCTGCCGTTCATCAGACTGTCCACGTCTTGCATATAATTGATCTATCATTTGGCCGATCTGTGGCGGTTCGTACCAGCAGATTTCTCCTTCGTACGGAAATCTTGCGGGTACACGCCTGATCTGTCCTTTTGCATGGTAAGCTTCGATGATGCGTATCCCGTCAAAGACGAGTTCATACCCTTGCAGAGGCGCTTCTTCTTCCTCCATAGAGAGATGATATGCCGTTTCCGGCGAGAGCAAAAAGCAGCTTCCCGAACGCACGGGACATGGCGGCTTGTCCTTCCATTGGAGCCATCCCTGCCCTGAAGCAATATAGATCAACTTGTGGCTGTCGAAGCGAGGCGTGTTTCCCTCCTGCCCGGACAGCTGTCTTATATGTAGAAGCGCAAAGGTCAGAGATGACGGGCCATGCGATGTATATGAATTCATCATGATGGGATTCCATTCCTTTCATATCGTTGACGAGTCAATTTCATCGTCTATCGTCCATCGTTTAAAGCCATTATAGAAACTTGCAGGCAAGGAATCAAACGTAAAGATACAAAAATCACGATGTGGTGAAGGAACAGACCTGGAGAAGTAAAGTGGAAGTTTCCACCGGGTTGTATCGGTTATTCTTGTTTTTGGTTTTTCAGTGTATGATATAATGGCTTAAAACTATAGAAACGGAAGGACTAAAGTAGAATTGATATTACATTGGCAGAGAGGGAGATTTCAGGGTGCATAACATCGAATCACTTGAAGTTGCGATGGCAATGATCCCAATGTTTAAAGCTGCAGTTCCGGCCGAATTATCGATCGCGATTTGTGATACAGAGAGGTTTTTAGCGTATTGGCCTGGTGAGAACATCGACTTGTGTATACAAGTTGGTCAGCCGTTGCATACAGAGGAGCCTTTAATGCAAGCAATTCGAAACAACGTAGCTCTGCGGGCAGAGGTCCCCTCTGGGTTTTACGGATTCGAGTTTATAGGGACAGCTACACCACTACACGATACAAACGGAAAAGTCATCGGTGGTATTGCGATTCAGGTCAGAAAGCAGACTGAACTAATATCCATTTCCAATCAAATTTCAATTTCACTATCTCAAGCCAATCTTCAGCTTTCGCAAGTAACGGAAAGCTCGATTGGATTGGCAGGGACTGCTCAGGATCTTCGTGATCTGGCCTATCAGACAGTAGAACAGGTGAATAAAACGGACAAGGTGTTAGCTATCGTCAGACGAGTAGCGGATCAAACGAATTTACTGGGCATAAATGCGGCGATTGAAGCAGCTCATGCTGGCGAGCATGGGAGAGGATTCGGTGTTGTAGCCAACGAGATACGGAAGTTGTCCAATGAATCAGTCCACTCCACGAATACAATTCAACATACGTTGAAAACATTTGAAGCAGCAATGGATGATATGCGTGATTCGATTGAACATATAACGTCTATTGTGGATCAGCAAGCCATGTCAACTAAACAGGTTCTAACCTACATCGAAGAAATCCATCGAATGTCGGAGCAGCTTAATCAATTTGCCAAAAAATTATGAATAACTCTCCCTTGTTCATAAACATAAATTAATTATCATAACCCCCAAAAAAGCAACCTGTCTGGTTGCTTTTTTGTGTATAGTTCATTATTTAAATATAATAGATGAAATTTTACTTCATGCTCGAAACTGTCTTATAATAATTAGTTAATATACATTGCGTTGGGAGGAAACTATGGAATTTATCCGAAAACAACTAGAAGAGTTGGGCATAAGCGAACCCGCCATTGGATATGTTGCGAGTGTCATAATGATCATATTTATCGCGCTAGTCTCGATGATTGCCAACTATATCGCCAAACGACTTGTATTGAAGACCGTGCATCGGATCGTGAGCCACAATCGGTTTAAATGGGGACACATCGTTGTTCAGAAACAGCTATTCCAGAGGCTGTCCCATCTTGTACCGGCTGTTATTATCTATTACACTGCGTATATTTTCCCGGCCTATCAGGCTTTGATTGAAAAAGCGGCAATGACCTACATGATTGTGATCATGATAACGGTGCTGAATGCACTGCTTAATGTGTTTGACGATATTTATCGTACCTACGAAGTCTCCAAAATTCGCCCGATTAAGAGCTACATTCAGGTAGCCAAAATTGTCCTGTTTATCATCGGCGGCATCATCGTCATCTCCAGTCTGATTGGACAGAATCCGTTAATTATTCTTAGTGGACTTGGTGCGTTATCGGCGGTGCTGATGCTGATCTTCAAGGATTCCATTCTAGGTCTCGTTGCGGGTGTGCAGCTGTCGTCCAATGATATGGTACGTGTTGGCGACTGGATTGAGATGCCCAAGTACAACGCCGATGGCGATGTAATCGACATTACCCTTAATACGGTGAAGGTCATGAATTTTGACAAGACGATTACAATGATTCCTAGCTATGCGCTCATTTCGGACTCGTTCCGCAATTGGCGAGGTATGCAGCTGTCAGGCGGAAGAAGAATCAAGCGAAGTATTTTTATTGATATTAGCAGTATCCGTTTTTGCAATGAAGAGATGGTGGCCGATTTTGAGAAAATTCACTATTTAACGGAGTACATCACATCCAAATTAAAGGAAATTGAAGCCTATAACACAGAACACCAGGTGAACAGGGAAAGTAATGTCAACGGCAGACAGCTCACCAACATCGGTGTGTTCCGTGAATATATCCATCAGTATCTGAGACATCATCCGAAGATCAATAAGGACATGACCATGATTGTGAGACAGCTGGCCCCTGAAGATCGCGGACTGCCTCTCGAAATCTATGCATTCAGTAACGATACCAACTGGGGTGTGTACGAGAATGTACAGGCAGATATTTTTGACCATATCTTTGCGGTGGCACCAACGTTTGGGCTGCGGGCCTTCCAGAATCCAACGGGTCATGACATTGTGCAGCTCAAGGAGACCAGGGAAAAGGAATATGTTCGCGAATACTAACGTCTTGTCTTCAAGCTCCCTTACCTAAGATGTTTTTAAATTTCAGATTGATAGAAAGCCATGACCCTCCCCGGTTGATGGCTTTTTGTCTGTGATATAATAGGCGTATTTAAGGGACGCAGGATAAGAAAAAGAAGCAGTACGGGTCATGAGGGAAGGATATAGGCAGGGGGAAGATTTAATGGAGTTGTTAGTGGATTGGAACGCCCATATCGAGCAATGGAGCCGTGCGGCTGTTCGTCTGCAAAGTATCCGGGCCTATCGTGAGCAGGGGCAGGGTAAAGGTGAGGTTGTGGGGGAACAGTTCGATTCGCAGCCCGGGTTCGAGTCCGGGTCGGAGCCGGAGTCCACATTGGATGCACATATCGGCTGTTTCTTCGTTCTTACGCGAGGAGAGGTCAGGATCAGGATGGCAGATGAGGTGTATCATTGCCGCTCACCGTATATTTTGCATGGGGGTGAGGGTACAGGGCTGAGCTTTGAAGCACCCGATCAGACTCATACATGGACTGGTTATCTCGTAGTATATAAGGTGGTACCAGCATCTTCAAAGGATCGGGAAAGTCTGGCACAATCGTATAGTTTTGCTCCCGCTGCACTATTGCCGATTCAGGAGAAATGTGAAGCCATGGAGCGTTTGCTGCAAGCCAATGATTCGCTGGACAAGCTGCAGGCCCAGTCCTATTTAATGCCCTTCGTGCACGAGATTCTCAGACAAAGAAAACAGCTGCTCACTCAGACCGGGAACACTCGCACCAACATGGTTTCTCAAGCGATTCAATATATACAGGTACACTATAGTGAACCGATTACTGCGGAGAAGCTGGCGAGCAGGTATCATTGCAGCACCAGTTATTTATCTCGTTTATTCCGAAGTCAGATCGGTCTTGGGCCGATCGAGTATTTGATCCATGTACGTGTGCACCGCGCCAAGCAGCTGCTTCTCAAGTCAGGTTCCAAAATTCAGGACATTGCAAGTCAGGTGGGTTATGCAGATGTCTATTATTTCAGTCGGTTGTTTAAAAAATATACCGGGCATTCCCCGCTTCGATATCGCGCAGAGCATCAGCAGAAAATGAACACTCGGGTTCAGAATAATCCATTGCGTGCGTTAGAATCGTCTATTGTCTCCAACTCCTTACCTTCTCATAATGAGAATGAATCTTATTATCAGTGGAGTTGGGAAGGGGATACATCCATGTTTCGATTTTCAAGACCAGCCTTTGGAGCCATGATGGTACTGTACACATCATTGATTCTGAGTGCTTGTCAGGCAAGCACAACTACGGGGGGAACTGCTGCTCAGCAGCCCGTCAGCTCTGCGGCTTCAGCGACTGTATCAGACAGTGCAGCTGTAGAAACGCGGACATATACACACCTGAAGGGCAAGTCAGACATTCCCGTGCATCCGCAGCGTGTTGTCAGCCTCTTTCATCTGGGGGAGCCTATAGCACTTGGCGTGAAGCCAGTGGGCACAACGACATATGTTATGGATAATCCGCATATCAGTGACAAGACCGGGATTACTGATGTTGGAGTTCCGCCGGATGCAGAGAAGATTCTGGCGCTGGAGCCTGATCTCATTGTCACGACACCAACCTTTGCCGAGCTTGTGGAAGGCGGTTATGAAGCGTTGAACCGGATTGCCCCGACAATTGTTGTCGAGCAAACAAATGATCCGATCCAGGATGTGGAGATGTTCGGTGATATTCTCGGGAAGCAGGAAGAGGCGAAGGAGTGGATTGAGCAATTCGAGACCAAGATTGCAACCTACAAGGAGAAAATCAAACCTTATGTCAAAGAGGGTGAGACCTTCACAATCCTGAATGTACGTCCAGATGCACTGATGGTATACGGGGATACCAACATGGGAGGCAATATTTTATACAAATACCTTGGTCTGAAGCCAGCTGCGAAAGTGGATTCGGATGTCATCCATGGCGATACGTGGGAAATCTCGAGCGAGGTCATTCCCGAATATATCGGTGATCGTTTGTTCCTGGCGGTAAACAAGGGAGCAGAGGAGAAGGTCAAGGATGTGCAGAAGCTTATCGATGCCTCACCAGCAGGGAAATCGGGGCATGTGTACTCCATTGATTTTGATGAATTCCTGCCAAGTGACGCTATTGCGGTAGAAAACCAGCTGGACATCATCACAAACATATTAATGGGGAAAGCTCAGTAATTCTGTTTTCCCAAAGCGTTATTCGGGCTGGAGCGTAGTTTGCATTGATTCAGGCTTGTGTGCAGGGGTAGAATAACGAGAGAGCGGTTCGACTTTTCCATTTTATTCAGGAAGAAGGATACTACCTTATACAAAGGAGAGTTCTCGAATGAATCATATCCCGGAGTACACATTAAATGATGGCTTGAAAGTCCCTGCAATTGGATTTGGCACGTACAGTCTGAAAGGGGAGGCTGGCGTTCAATCCATTGCATCTGCAATGGAAGCAGGGTATCGCTTGATTGATACAGCTTATAACTATGAAAATGAGGCGACCGTTGGCAGAGCAATCAAGAACAGCTCTATTACGAGAGACGAGCTGTTGATTACCTCCAAGCTGCCTGGACGATATCATGCCTATGATAAAGCGTTGGTCGCAATTCAGGAGTCTTTGTACAGAGCCGATCTGGACTATTACGATCTGTATCTGATTCACTGGCCGAATCCCAAGCAGGATAAGTATGTTGAAGCATGGCAGGCCTTGATCGAAGCGAAAAAACGCGGATACATCCGCTCCATCGGTGTCAGCAACTTCATGCCGGAGCATAATGAACGGCTGATTCAGGAGACGGGCGTGGCGCCGAGCCTGAACCAGATCGAGCTGCATCCGTTCTTCGATCAGGCGAATCAGCGGCAGCAGGATGCGAAGCATGGCATTGTCAACGAGTCATGGAGTCCGATTGGACGGGGTAATGATGCGGTGCAGGATATTTTGCAGCATGAGCACATTCTTCGGATCGCAGAGACACATCGCAAAACGCCAACTCAGATTATTCTGCGCTGGCATGTGCAGCTCGGCTCCATTCCTATTCCCAAAGCAGGCTCGTTGCAGCATCAGCAGGAGAATATTGAACTTTTTGATTTCGAGCTGAGTGCAGAAGAGATGCAGATTTTGGCCTCGTTTAACCGAGCGGATGGACGGTTGTGGAATCAGGACCCGAGGGATTACGAGGAATTTTGATAAGCTGTTGCGGGAGAGGACGATGAGCATTGGCGGCGAATTGGTGGCTTGCATTAATCATTATGGTTGTGGTTAACGGCATTACAGCCTGGAGTCTATGGACAGGCGAGCGAATCAGCCCGAGAGCGAGAAAATGGTTTTTTGCTGTGACTAATGTGATCGGATTAGGTCTGGCCATCTCTCAATTTTTCTGGATGGATTTTAGCTAAAATAAAGAAGGGTTGCCTCCGTGTCGGAATGACAGGAAGCAGCCCTTTTCTAGTTGTTGCAGTAGTTGGTACGGTTACTGATTCAGTTGTTTACCCGGGGAATGCGGAACGTTAAAATCTCATATGGCTTGATGTCAAAAGTAATACGTGCATTCTCTACGTGGAACTCCGCTTCGATATTCTCCATTAGATCACATGCGTACGCTGTTGAAGCTGCTTCCTCAGGCAATTGCAAGGAGGCACGGCTGCGGCGGCCATGGGCTTCATATACACGGATGATCGTGTCATCGTTGTCCTCGGCTTTTTTAATAACCTCGAGCACCACATTTTCCTGATCTACGGAAGCAAGCGACCATGTACCCGGCAGCGTACCGCTTTGTGAACCTATTTCCAGGCCGACCAGCGGACGGTTCAGATCATAAGCGGCCTGGATGACACGTCCCTCACGGAAATCGCCCTGATGCGGATAGAGCGAGTAGGTGAATACATGCTGCTCTTTATCGGCATTTTCGTTCGGATACGTTGCGCTTTTGATCAGGGACAGACGCATCACCGAATTGTGAATGTCATATCCGTATTTGCAGTCGTTAAGCAGGGCAGCACCGTATCCGCTCTCAGCGAGATCCGCCCACTTCTGACCACATACCTCAAACCGCGCCTGATCCCAGCTGGTGTTGCGGTGTGTAGCGCGTTCCACATTGCCATACTGAATTTCATAGACGGCTTTTTCACTCCAGATATCGAGCGGGAATGCAACTTTGAGCAGCAGGTGCTCCTGTTTCCAGTCTACAAAGGAACGGAAATCAATTCGCCGTGTGTGTGCATAGAAAATGATCGTCTGCTCAACGACAGAGTCCAGAAACTGTCTCTTCACTTGAAGCACGGAACGAACCGGCCCGTTTTCGAGCCATTCCATCGAATGCAGGTCGTTGATCTCCCACATATGCTGTTCGTAATAATCGTCAATATTCCATGCCTCATACTCGGCAGGACGATCCTCGAATACTTGCAGCACGTTGCCGCGCTCACCGGCTTGAAGCAGTTCACGGCCCTCCAGTTTGTCCCATACCGATACGAATTCGGCACTGTCATTCAGGCGAATATCGTACCAAGGGGTTTCGATGGAGCGCTTTTCGGACTGCCACTGGGCAACGGATACCCCTGCGATGCCAAGTTCAGCGGCGGTATCCGGTATGATGCGGAACGTTTTATACCCGGCAGCTGGCACGTTCTCAGCGAGGAACACAAGGCCGCCTTCCTGCGTGAGCTGGCTTGGTACAGGTTGATCACCATCATAGACCGTTACTTTTTTCGCCAATGAAGGCAGCTCCACCACATCGGTCCGGACAAAGCCGGTTGTGTTAAACACAACAATCCCTTCACCGTCTGACGTAATCCGGCTTACGATTCCGTTCAGGGCGCTGTCCTTCAGCTCGTCCGTGACGCGCAGCACCTCTTCATACTGCTCCTGCGAATCGACGTAAACCTGCTCGATCGAGCTGCCCGGCAAAATATCATGGAACTGGTTCAGCATCGTCAGCTTCCAGGCATGCTCCAAAGCATCGGTTGGATATGCTGCCTGTGCATCTGCCTGACGTTGAATCATGGAGAACAGCTCTGCGTCTGCCAGCGCAAATTCACTGTGGCGGTTGTAGCGTTTGTTGCGAGCCATGGACGTGTACGTACCGCGATGGTACTCCAGATAGAGCTCCCCTGACCAGCGCGGAACGGAACGGACTCCGTCCAGATTCTGTTCCAGCTTCTCGAAAAATTCACGTACAAAGGTGCGCTTCACCGCCGGTACGCCGGGCAGTCCTTTTTCAAGCCGTCTGCCGTGTTCCAGCATTTCTTCCGTTGGCCCGCCGCCGCCGTCTCCAAATCCGAAGCACTGCAGCACATCGGTGTTGATATTTTTGTTCTGATATCGCTGCCAAGTGCCCTTCACTTGTGAAGCATTAAAACGGCCGTTGTATGTTGTTTCGAAACGGTGCTTGCCGAATTCCGGATGGGGAATATAGTCTTTGGCCGTAATGAAATGCGTCAGTACCTCGGAGCCGTCAATACCTCTCCAGTACATCGTGTCGTTAGGAATCTGGTTTGTATCATTCCAGGCAATTTTGGTCGTCATAAAATATTCGATTCCGCTCTTGCGCATAATCTGCGGCATCGCTGCACTGTATCCGAATACATCGGGCAGCCAGAGCACACGGTTCTCTACGCCGAATTCTTCTTTGAAGAAACGTTTGCCATAGATAATCTGACGGATCATCGATTCGCCCGAGATCAGATTGCAATCCGCCTCCAGCCACATCGAACCTTCTGCTTCCCAGCGGCCCTCGGCAACTTTTTCTTTAATTTTCTCATATAACGAAGGAAAGTCGGCTTTCAGGTATGCATAGAGCTGCGGCTGTGAGGACATGAACGTATATTCAGGGAACTTGTCCATCAGATAGAGCACACTCGCGAAGCTGCGAATGACCTTCTCCCGTGTCTGATCGAGCGTCCACAACCAGGCCACGTCGATATGGGTATGTCCGATACAGTGAACGGTCGGGATATGATCAGCCGCAGGGCGAGTTTCGCCATAGACATGGTTTTGCAAATACTCGCGAGCTTCCAGCACGGATGCATGGAAGGCGGCGCTGTTTTCCTGACGTAAATCGAGCAGATTCACCGCTTTGTTCAGTTGTTCAATCAGCCTCAGGCGCTCCAGATCATCCTCGCGCAGCAGGTCTGCAGCATCCAGTGCAGCCTTGATGTCATAATACAGATCGGAGACGGCCTGATGATGCTCGGCAATATAGACGTTCAGGAAAACATCTGCAGCGGATGTGCTGCAATAGGCATACAGCGCCAGCTCGAACTCTTCGCCTTTGACAGCGGCAGGAGTCAGGTCAATTTCAGTATGGTTCACATCCAGGCCGCAGATCAGCTCACCATTCAGGAACGCCAGAAACTGCGGATTATCATAGTTCCAGATGTCGGTCGCACCGGTAACGATAGCACATACGACCTTCTTTCCTTCCAGATGATCAGGAATACGGATGCGTGTTTTGAAGCAGCTGTGTACATCCTTACCGCCCCACCCGTCACCCTTGCGGAATACGTTCCACGAAGAAGGGTCTTCATGTACGAGGTCCCACGAGTGGTAACCACTCTCTTTATGATAAAGCTCTGGTATATACGTTTTGGAAGTCAGGCGTGCACTTTCCAAATGTTTAACAATCGTATGGATTCGAGTGGACAAGGAGTTAGCTTTCATATTGGTTTCCCCACCTTGAGATTTAGTAAGTAGACTGTAAGCCTGGCTGTAACGGTTAGCTGTGTAAAAAAGAATAATGTTGAAAACGCTGACATTCAGCTTCATCATATCAAACCCCCACTGCTCCAAACTACGTAATGTATGCTGAAAATACCGTCTTTTTATTGCATTTCATGCTAAAATAAAATCAGGCATGATCAAGAAAGGAGGCATATCCATGACATCGTCGGTTCTGTCATATGAGAAGGGATATGCGATCCAGGTGAACCAGCCGGGTGATCCACTGTTCTATCATCTGGATTACGACGAGCGCTCGCATGATCTCAATATGGAGTTTCAGCATTTTCACGATTTTTATGAAATCTGCATTCTGTTGGACCGCAGTGCGGCACATATTATTGAAGGCAGTTTGTACGAGATGCAGCCCTATGATATCGTTCTGCTCCGGCCTTCCTTGCTGCACAAGACCCAGTATCCTAAGGGCTTACCGCCCAAAAGGTTAATGATCAATTTTGCTATGCCTCGCAGCTTGCCTGGACTTGAGAGCGATTACAGCGAGCTGTTTAACCTGTTTCATGCGCAGGTTCCGATCTTTCGCTTCTCGGAGGAGCGACGGAGGGAAATCCTCGCGCCTATAAACGATATTTTTGCGATATCACAGCATCCTTCACCTATTCAGTCGGTGGCTATACATCATAAATTTGTTGAGTTTCTATGTGGCCTTCATCGTTACGCGGCAGAGAATGCTTATGTACGTGAGGAAACAGGCTCGTCCATGTCAAGGCGTATGTATGCCATTGCATCGTATATTCACAGCCATTATCAGCAGGAGCTGTCACTGGACGAGGTGTCCAGACGTTTTTATGTGAGTGCTCATCATTTATCTCGCCAGTTTAACAAAGTAACAGGCTTTACGTTTACAGAGTACGTGCAGATGACCCGGATTCGTAATGCACAGCAACTGCTGCTGCATTCCAGTGAGAAAATTACAGATATTGCTGCCCAATGCGGCTTCGCCAGCTTTTCGCAATTCAACCGGATTTTCAACAAGCAGAGCGGTATGTCACCGAGTGCTTATCGCCGAAGCAGACCCGCTCAGGATGAGCGTCAGTCGGTGTTTGCAGGGGCAGGTCAGAAGGTGAACTGAGCGAAGCGAGCAGGTGTAGCGCATAGAGCGTCTGAACGGGGTAAACGAATAGAGTGAGGAAGCCTCACGCCAAACAGGAAGAGTCAGCTGCCAAGAAGGGAGCTGACTCTTTGTCACACAGGAGTAGTGGGGAAAAAGCAGTTCCCTATGAAAATGGAAGATAACAGGGTTGCTGAAAAGGTTTAACGATTCTGTGTACCCCACTCGCACAGCTGTTCCAGTACAGGTAATAGCGTCTGTGCTTTGGGTGTCAGTGAGTATTCTACCTTGGGAGGAATTTGCGGAAACTCCTTGCGTATAACCAATCCATCGGTCTCCAGCTCCTTGAGCTGTGCACTTAAAACCTTGTAAGTGATCGTTCCAATTTGCCGCTGCATTTCATTGAAACGAACGGGTTGTTTAGCAGCTAACAGATATAAAATGATCATCTTCCACTTCCCACCGATGACTGACATGGTGTAGCCAAAAGGTGTATCTTGAATAGCCATATTCTCGCTGTTTAAGTCGGATATGCCCATGTTTACACTATCCTTTCAGATAGTACCTATCATCATTGTGCGTACTATCCTAATCTTTTTGCCCAGTCTATACTAGCCTTAATTCAAAGTAAAGGGGCTAGGAACATGACCACCATTCAAACATACAATCACCATCTTTGGGATCATGGTATCTCTCAGGGCTACTGTGTCGACAACACCCTATATATCTCAGGACAATTTTCTCACAATACAGAAGGCAGCTTTGTTGGAGAGGGTGATATTCAGGCACAAGTATTACAGACATTAGAAAATCTGGATACCGTATTAGCACAGTTTGGTGCAACGAAGTCTAATCTTGCATATGTTGAAATATACTTGACCCGGGCGCAGGAGCACGGGGAGGCTGCCATTGAACTGTTCAAACAATATGTTGGCGAGCATCGGCCAGCAGGCAGCCTGATTGGGGTGAATTATCTGGCGTTTCCAGAACAATGGGTAGAGATCCGAGCCGTTGCTAAAATATAAAAGGGATGTGCCTCAATCCATCCTCTGATCTATTGCATTTAATATGGGAGACAGGTGAGAGAACGGAGCGATCACGTCATGAAATATTTGATCATCAATGCCGATGATTTCGGTCTGTCACCGGGCGTGAACCGAGGGATTGTTGAGGCATATCAGGCTGGAGGGATCAGCAGCACGACGCTAATGGTGAACATGCCCGGCTTTACAGATGCCGTAAGGCTGGCACGCTTGCATCCAGGACTGGGGGTGGGTCTGCATTTTAATCTGACCTATGGTCGACCTGTATCTGATGTGAGGCTTGTTCCGTCCCTTGTTCAAAAGGACGGCTGTTTTTTTTCCGATTAGCGAGAACAGCAGTAGGGAGCGGAGCGAGATCGAGATTGAACTGTCAGCCCAGTGGGATCGGTTCATTGCCTCAGGCTTGCACCCGACACATCTGGACGCACATCATCATTTGCACCAGGTTTTGCCGGAAGTATATGAAGCTATGGCACAGTTAGCAGTCAAAGAAAACATTCCGAACCCAAAGTTTCAAAAGCTAGTGAAGAACCTGGGGCTAGTGAAATCCTTGATCCGAATGAATCAACGCATTCGAGGTGAGATGACCATGCTTTCTGAGTTGTTTTCAACGTCTCCATCGCAATGTCCAAACCGAGTGAAGCAGAGACTTCATAAGCTAAAATCTCATTCGTGTCAGCATTTTTAATGGTCGATAGGTAGGCTCGCTTATTTTTCCTATACGTTAAATACGTGATGTCCGTTAATAGCACCTTGCCTGCAATCCCTTGCTTAAAAGCTCGCTTTAACGTGTTAGGACAGGTTCGATGCTCCCTAGTCGCTTTTACGCTTTGATCATCTTGTTCCTGTTTTTTACGATGTAACCTAGCATCTTCGCTACAATATTGCTAATAGCCCGAACGTGAAACTCCAGCAATTTCACAAAGAACATGCACCTTGCGGTGGAAAGAGGATGTATGCATCATCTGTTGAATCAGTTCGAATTTTTGCCACGTACTTAGTTTGGATGTCTTTTTTCTCATCTGCCTTCGAGTTGATCGAGCTTTTTTTAAAATTCACTCTTCGCTTCAAGGTATTTCATTTTTTCTTCCAACCGGGCGTTTTTTTCTTCAAGACTTAATTCACGGGTCAGAGGACGGACTGAGGCGTGTTTTCTACCGTCAGTTAATCAAGCAGGTCCTTGTTCTCAATAATCAGTATGATTTTGTAGTCTTCATATGCTTTGGTACATCTCTCTATTTTTAACAGCTACTAAAATGGCATATTTATGTATAAATGGTGTAATAGATATTAGTTTCCCTTAAACAGAAATTAATGTTTAGACGTAACTGAAATATTGGAATAAAATTATCAGTGCTCACGCTGTAAGAGACTATTTTGAAAAGTATATTTTGTTTTACAAATCTAGGAATAAATTATTCCTGTTGAGGAAGGAGATTATCGGTGCCCTATAAGACCCTTTAACTAACTGTTTTAAACTAAAAAACGGAATAATGATTACTTTGATTCTAGGTGTTTTCTTTAGTTTGATGAATGGATTTCCATAGAAAGTGGATTATTCGTTATCGGGCCTAAGAAATAACATTTCTATGAGGTGAGAATGATGAAAAAAATGTTCTTGATTCTTCTTTTACTAATAGT
This sequence comes from Paenibacillus sp. JGP012, assembly GCF_014203995.1. NCBI lineage: Bacteria > Bacillati > Bacillota > Bacilli > Caryophanales > Paenibacillaceae > Paenibacillus > Paenibacillus sp. JGP012. Next base: position 65,018 of record NZ_JACHKG010000014.1, read on the forward strand.
TGCATTACCAGTAAAAAATGCTTCTGCCTTTTCGGGTGGTTTGCTAAACGGTTTAGCAAGCTACAATCCTTATGGTAATGTCACAACAACCACTGATGGTGATGCATCAACGTATTGGGATTTGGTAAAAACGTCTGATGCTGGGGCGAGTGCTCCTACATATAAAGCAGGTTTAGCTTATAAATTGACCGGATCAGATAGAATGACAGTAAGTAGCTATCGTTTAAAAGCTACTGGAAACTTCATTATGTATATGTACAATGCGGCAGGAAGTGAAATAAGCAAGCAGACAATAACAGCAGATGATACAGTACATACAATTGCTACAGTACAAAATGTACGTCAGATATCTTTGTTCAATTCATCATCCACAGCTGTAGCGCGCGTATATGAATTTGATGTATTTGGTACTGCTCATGATTTGACGGCTCCAAAGGTGCCGACAGATCTTATAGGAAATGCGAATGATGGTGAGGTCATCTTGAATTGGAATGCCAATAGCGAAAGTGATATAGCGGGCTATAGAGTTTATAAAGATGGGATACTATACACTACGGTTACAACTCCAACAGCAACAGTGACAGGGCTAACTAATGGTACTAATTATACATTTTCAGTATCTGCCATTGATAATGTAGCTAATGAATCGGGTAAGGCAAACATTGTTTTAACACCAATTCAGGATCCAAAACCAATACTAAAGCCTACTCTTGATGTGGTCATCGTTCCCGAGAAAATAGGTTTAGGTCAAGAATTCACAGCGGACATTTCTCTCAAAAACGTAAAGGATATCTATGCTGAGGACTTTGAATTAAAGTATGACAATGAGCACCTACAATATATCGGATTTGAAGAAGCAACTGGCTATAAAGTCTACAATAAACCAGTTGATCAGAATGGTGCTTTACGTTTTGTAATAGCTAGTCAAGGAGAAGAATACGGCATAAGCAAAGATACAATTATTCTAAAACTTAAGTTTAAAGCTAAGGCTATTGGAACTGCTGTCGTCGATTCAACCAAAGGAAGGGTAGCAAATACTGAAGGGGAATATGATTTGGACAAAGAGAATTGCTTGGAAGACAGTATCATAATAGAAGCATCAGACGTCAACAAATCAGGTGAATATACTCTTGTCGACCTTGCTATTGATGCTAAATATTTTAAGTATTTAGCGGCAGATGTTGATCCATCAAAATACAACTCACAGCAGGCTGGAGATGAATACGTCAATGATGATGACTTGCTGTTTATCGTTGAACAAATTCTAAATAATCCTGACTACCTCCCGAACATCTAATACTATGATATACAATGGGGCTGTCTCAAAAGCCCTTAAAAAAAACACACATCGGTGAAAAGAATGAACACCGATACGTCCAAAAAGGACAAAGTAGAGGCTCATCCTGCTTTGTCCTTTTTACGTTTTTCCGTCAGTGCGGCTTTTTTGAGTAAATTGTGGACAAGGCAAAGCCAACCCACCTCCAGGCTTACTTTTTGCAAGCCGCGAAGCAGGAATCTTCGAAATCCCCGATTGTTTTTCATTTGCCCAAACACGCTTTCAGGCTCAATCATTCGCTGAACGGAAAGGGTATATCCTTCTTCGCTTCGCAGACGTTCTCGCATCTCGTTTTTTTGCCGCATGTAGGTCAGGCTGATGGCAATTTCCCGTTCACCTTTGGCTTTAGTGCATGTGGCTTTCAGGGGACACTGGCTGCAATCTTCGCTCAGGTAATGATGTGTCCGAATCGTGTAGCCACTCTCCGTCACCGTCCGGCTTTCATACTGAAAATGTAACGTTTGTCCTGCCGCACAGGTCCACGTAACATGTAGAGTGCTGTGGAGTGAAGGACGCCCATGTCTGGAGTATCAGCAGGAGGACGATGTTGCAGTGATCACTGAATATGTTCAGATGACATATGGGGTGCAGCTGCTGGATGTATTTTTCACAGCGGTAGAGCGTTTGCCTGAGGAGACCTAGCCGGAGCCGGAGCTGTCAAAGTGCATGGAAGAGTTATTTCTATTGGGAGAACGAGACAATGGTGGCGTGTAATCGTATGAAAAATGAAACGTATGCCGTCCTATTCATGTATTATAGTATACATATGAACACACCCGAAGGAGGAACGATTAATGGGAATCTTATCGAGGTTTAGAGACGTGATGAAAGCAAACGTGAACCACATGCTTAGCAGGGCAGAGGACCCGGAGAAGACGGTCAATGAGTATATGCGTAGTCTGAGCAGTGACTTGGGACAGGTGAAGGCAGAGACGGCAGCGGTGTTATCGGATGAAAATCGGGCAAAGCGGGCACTGGATGAGTGCCAGGCTGAGGTGAACAAGCTGCAGCGTTATGCGGAGAAATCCGCCGAGTCGGGTGATGTAGACAAGGCACGCAGTTTTCTGGAGAAAAAGGTGAAGCTGGCGGATAAACGCAACGAGTTGCAGGCGGCTTACGACCGGGCATCGGCTAAAGCACAGATGATGAAACATATGAACGACAAGCTCGTTGCTGATCTGGAAAAGCTGGAAGCGAGACATGCCGAGCTGAAAGGTCGAATGGCAGATGCCAAGGCACAGCAGCAGTTAAATGAACGGAATGTGTCTGCGAGCCGTGCGGAATCCGCGTTTAAAGCGATGGAGGATCAAGCGAATCAGGCTCTGAATGAAGCGGAAGCATTGGCTGAGCTTCGCGCGGGTACGCAGGAGGACGATCTCGACGAACTTATTGCACAGCTGGAGCGGGATATGAATGCAGATGCGGGTAATAAGCAGAGTGAGCAACGGACTCCAAGCGCGGACGAGGAGCTGGCAGCGATTCAGGAGAAGCTTGGGAAATAGAGGGAAAGCCAGACATTTGATTTAGACATGGAGGTGAGCAGATGCCGGTAGTAGAGTATAAATGTCCGAACTGCGGCAGTGGCATGATCTTTGACAGTGTATCCGGTGCATTGTCTTGCCCGAGCTGCGGAAGAGAGGACAATATTGAACAGCTCCCCGATCCGATGAAGAGACAGGTATTCACGGAGGATGAGGTGAAGGAATACCACTGCAACAGCTGCGGAGCAGATATTGTTACCGAGCCGGAGACGAGTGCAACGACATGCAGCTTCTGCGGTGCGGCGGTCGTTCTGAGTGATCGGCTGACGGGCAAGCTGGCCCCGGCGATGGTGATTCCTTTTTCCATCAACAAGGAGCAAGCGAAACAGGCATTCAAAAAATGGTGCAAAAACGGTCTGCTCACACCCGGCGGCTTCATGACCGCTGATCGAATCCAGAGCATTACCGGCATCTATGTACCGTTCTGGCTGTATGATTTACATAACCGAATTGAAGTCCATGCTCAGGGCACCAAGGTCAGGTCCTATACGCAGGGTGACTACCATTATACAGAGACACAGCATTTTGATATTTATCGTGAAATTCGGTTGGAGTATGTGAATCTGCCTATAGATGCGTCCGAGAAAATGAATGATGAGCTGATGGATAAGCTGGAGCCCTTTCCCTACAATGAATTGAAATTATTCAAAACCCCTTATCTGGCGGGATACATCGCGGAAAAATACAGTTATACCGAAGACGAGCTGCTTCCCCGAGCCAAGGATAAAACGAGATCTTATATTGATTCATACATTGCGTCTACCGTCTCGGGATATACCAGTGTGAGCTATACGGATAAACAGATTGATACAACGATGAAAAATGCAGATTACGTGCTGCTGCCGGTATGGATGGTGAACTATAATTACAATCGGAAACAGTATACCTTTGCGATGAATGGACAAACGGGTAAAGTGGTGGGCAAGCCACCGATCAGCAAAGCCAAAGTAGCAGGATGGTTCACAAGTGTTTCTGCGGTCTCGTTAATATCGCTGAAGCTGGTGTCCTGGATGATGGGAGGCGGATTCCTGTGATTAAAAAAAGGCCTCTGAGTGCCATGGCTGCGCTTATTGTACTTATAGTGACCCTGTTCGTTCCGATCTTGCCGATGTCATCGGCATCCGCAGCGGAGAACAAAAATCTCATCTATGATGAGGCCAACCTGCTCAGTGAGCAGGACCGTAATGAATTGAATGCACTGGCGAATCAGTATTCGGCGGAGCGGCAGACAGACCTGATCATTTATACGACCAACAACGATGAGCATAAGGATGAGAAGCTGCTGACCGAGGAATTTTATGATGATCGGGCACCGGGATATGACAAGCCGCATGGCAATACGGTAATGCTTACGTTAGACATGTACAATCGTAAAGTATACGCTGCAGGTTTTTATAAAGGTGAAGAATATGTTGATAACAGCAGAGTTGATAAAATTACAGAAAAAATAGCTCCGGACCTGACAGACGGTAATTATCGAATGGCTTTTGAAAAGTTTCTGAATCTGTCGTATGAATATTTGGACCTCAAGCCTGGGGTAAATCCAGATAATATTCTTTTTAAAACATGGTTTCAAGTGGCTGCATCCTTGGCTGTTGGTGGCGTTGTTGTTGGAGTGATGATGTATCGCTCCGGGGGACGTGTGACGGTGAACCGTTCAACCTATGAGGATTCCAGCAACTCTCATGTGATTGATCGTCAGGATCGATATATTCGAACAACGGTCACGAAGACCAAAATCGAGAAGAACAACAACAACGGCGGAGGCGGCGGTGGAGGTACAACCGCGGGTGGACATTCACACAGCGGCAGCAGCCGGTCTTTCTAAATTGAAGGGATGGGATCGAGTATGGGATTTTTCAGAAATCAGTTTTCCAACGTGGTGGAGTGGGAAGAATTCAGAGATGACATGATCTTCTGGAAGTGGAGCAATCGCGAGATCAAGAAAGGCAGTAAGCTGATTATTCGCGCAGGGCAGGATGCGATCTTTCTGAATAACGGCAAGGTGGAAGGAATTTTTGAAGACGAAGGTTCCTTTAATATTGATTCAGAGATTATTCCGTTTCTATCTACGCTAAAGGGCTTCAAGTTTGGATTTGACAGTGGTATGCGTGTTGAAGTCCTGTTTGTAAACACAAAAGAGTTCACCGTACGCTGGGGCACGCAAAGTCCGGTGCTGATTCCGACACCGCAGCTTCCGGGCGGTATGCCGATTCGGGCGAACGGGACGTTTAACTTCAAAGTGAGCGACTATGTGACGCTGATTGATAAGGTTGCGGGCATTAAGCAGAGCTATCTGGTGGAGGATGTCAAAATCCGCATCACATCGGTGCTGGATCAGCTGCTGATGAAATGGATTAGCCGTGAGGGTAAGGATATGTTTAATTTACAAGCGAATGCTTCGGATATTGCACGCGGTATTCAGGAAGACCTGGATATGCAGATGATGGATATCGGAATTGGCATTACCGGCTTCCAGGTGATGAGCTTCAATTATCCGCAGGAGATACAGGATATGATCACCAAAACAGCCTCGCATGAAATGATCGGTAATCTGCAGAAATATCAGCAGGTGAGCATGACGGATGGCATCTCATCCGGTAAAGTGCAGGGCGGCGGCGCGGCCTCGGATATGGCGGGCATGATGATGGGCATGAACATGGCGAATGAAATGATGAAAAACATGAACCAGAATAATCCAAGCTCGAATAATCAAAACCAAGGTCAAAACCAAAATAATCCGAATCAAGGTCAACAACAAAATAACAATGCGAGTGCGTCTCACTCTTCCAATACTGATGGCAAGAAGCCAAACTTCTGCCCGAACTGCGGCGCTAAAAATGAAGGAGCTAATTTCTGTCCGAACTGCGGTCAGAAGCTGGGCTAGAGATAGGGTCACACCGATGATCAGGCTTTAGTTATATAAATTGAACTAGAGAAACGACATGAAGCCGATCAACTGTCCATGATTGTTAAAGAGCGCTGTTGCTGTAATGAGGCAAGAATTCCAGCCTTGGCAGGCTGCTCAAGTCGAAGATGGAATGCTAACGATTCCTACGGAGCTTATTTGCCCTGAATCGGGGCCATTTGAAATCTAACGATCTCCAGGTAGCTTATTTCATTCAAAATTCTGAAAAATGAGCCTGATCAGGCTCATTTTAGCAAAATAGCGTCTCTGGGGATCGTTAGAATTTTCCAAAGCCCGAATATGCCGAAATAAGGCCTCTCCTGATCGTTAGCGCTCGCAGTGAAGGGTGACGGTCTGGCAGATTTGCACTAACCACGGGGCGATATTTGACTAACGTGCCTGGATTGATGAGCATATCGGAGTGGATTGTGCATATTCTTTAGTTCAACTTATCTAGTATTGGAGTTGCTATTGGATTGCTTGTGTAGATCATCTGTAGTTTACGATGGTTACGGATCGAGAGCAGTCTCGATTGAAGAAAGGGATATGTTGAAGGGTTAGTTCTCCAGGAGCTATATAACTGTGGGCTAACCCTTTTTGCTTTGAACCTATAATGAAGCGAGATGTTCGAGCAAGGGTAAAGCACTTTTTTACAAAAACAAAGTGTTGACATCCGATCTAAAATCATTTATCTTTATATTAAGATATTTAATTTGAATACAACACAGAATAGTGACAGCAACCGCAAGGCAAGAATATACTCAAATAAATATCTTTAATCCATGTACAGGAGGAGAGGTCCAGATGATGATTCCAACATTGACGCGAATTAATGAGCTCGCGCGAAAAGCGAAAGCGGGTGGATTGACGGAGATGGAGCAGGCAGAGCAGACTCGCCTTCGGCAGGAATATCTGCAGACCTTCCGTGGTTCAGTCAACGACATTTTGCTGAATGCGACCATCTATGATCCAAACGGCGATGACGTGACTCCAGATAAATTGAAACAAGAGCAGGCTTCCAGACAGAATCCATAGAAGGACTGCTCGGAAGATCGGAAGATAAACACTAGTGCGGATTAGGCATTATCTCTGCACTAGTTCTACAGATCATATATCTTAATTTAAAGATATTAATATAAATAACTTATAAAAATTGCGATATCAACGAACATACAATCCAAGGAGGAAATAATCATGAACATTCAAACAACAGGTATCCACCACATTACGGCTTTCGCAGGAGATCCACAGGCCAATGTTGACTTCTACGCAGGAGTTCTGGGGCTTCGTCTTGTGAAAAAAACGATAAACTTTGATGCACCGGATGTATACCACCTGTACTTTGGAGATGAACACGGCAGCCCTGGCACAATCATCACCTTCTTCCCGGCAGCAGGTTCACCTCGAGGTCAGATCGGCGGCGGGCAGGTTGGCATCACTTCCTATGTCATCCCACCAGGCTCAATGAACTTCTGGCAAAATCGTCTGGAAGGCTATAATATCGAAGTAACCAGAACCCAGCGCTTTGATGAAACGCTGCTGCAATTCGAAGATAGCGAAGGTTTGCGTCTGGAGCTGGTTGAACGGGAAGAGGGCGCAGCCAATACGTGGGTGCAGGAAGGCATCCCGGCTGAACATGCGATTAAAGGTTTCGGCGGAGCTGTACTGTTCAGTGTGAACCCGCAGCGTACCATGGATGCACTTGAGCGCATTCTCGGATTTGTGAAAGTAGGCGAAAATGAAGAGTTTGCCCGCTTCCGTTCCATCGGTGATATCGGGAATATTGTGGATGTACCCGTTACCCGTGTGCCGCTGGGTATGGGCGGCTCAGGAACTGTGCACCATATCGCATGGCGCGCGGTGGATGATGCACAGCATGCACAGTGGAGCGAGGCTGTGCGTGACTACGGATACCAGCCAACCCCGGTGCGGGATCGTCAGTATTTCAACGCGATTTACTTCAGAGAAGCAGGTGGTATACTGTTTGAGATCGCAACTGATCCTCCGGGCTTTGCAAGAGATGAACCGGCTGAAGCGCTGGGACAGAAACTGATGCTGCCGGAATGGTTCGAGCAATACCGCACTCAGATTGAGGATAATTTGCAGCCGATCCAGGTGAGAACACTCACACCTGCAACAGCTATGACTGAGTAAAAAGGTAAATAAGATGTGCCCGGAGCACGTTCTCTGGGCACATCATGAATTTTAACCCAAAGGAGCATTGAGGGATGATGGAGAAAAAGGTCACCTGGCTGGAGCTGTTCTATGATTTGCTTTTCGTCGCGGCAGTCTCCAAAGCAGGCCATGTGCTGCTGCATGCCGAGCATGGCGTAATTACATTTGAATATCTATTGAAATTCGTGCTGATCTTCATCCCGGTATGGTGGGCATGGGTGGGGCAGACCCTGTTCATTAACCGCTATGGTCAGGATATTCTGAGCCACCGGATTTTCCTCATCCTTCAACTGCTGTCCGTACTGGTGATGACGGCGAGTCTATCCACTCATTTTGACGAACACTATCTGGCCTTCTTTATTGGATATATCGGTTCCAGAGCGTTTACCGCGATTCAGTATCTGACCATCCACAAGTCGAAAAGCAAGCATCAGCAGCAGGCTGCCCGTTTTCTGGGCCTGTCGTTTATCATTGGCATCGTGATCTCATCCGGCTCCTTGTTCTTTGATTCATGGGTGCGTTATGTGATCCTGTACGCGGGAATCGCTGTGGATATTATTTTACCGCTGCTTGGTCGTAAAAACCTGGTCAAAGTGCCTGTGCAGACACATCATCTGCTGGAACGTTTTGCCCTGTTTACCCTGATCCTGCTGGGAGAGTCTGTGGTAAGTATTATCGCCGTATTGTCAGCGGATCATTGGGACCTGCCATCCATTCTGTTTACCGTCTTCACATCGTTGTTTGTCATTGCTATGTGGTGGCAGTACTTCGATAACGTGGAGAAAAAGGTGAGCAAAGAGATGCAGACAGCCGGGCAGGCCATCATCTACGGTCATCTGTTTATTTACATCTCGATGAGTATGATCGCCGCGTCCATTCAACTGCTGTACCTGAATCAACTGAACTATGAGTTTATGCTTGCGTTTGTGTTTGGCTCGGTGCTGCTGTATTTCCTGTCAACGACGCTTGTGTTCCATCGCTACAGACACCCGCATCTTCGCCTGGGTCCACGTCATATGGTAATTATGGTGGGATTGTTAGCTGTCTTTGTGGTGGTGGATCTGATCTACCGTGTTCCCGCATATGTCATCATGGGTGAGGATATGCTGTTCTTCCTGGTGTATGCGAAGCTGACGACCTGACCTGTGCTTATATAAAATAAGAGAGCCGCGAACAGAACGTGTTCGTGGCTTTAGTATTTGTTATATGAACATAAATATTTCTCATATATTTTCATACCTGCAATCTGTTAATATGAGACTATGTACAAGTAAATCTGCCATATTCACGAATTTCGTTATTATACAGATATGGGGATGAACAATCAGGAGGGAAATCATTGAGTACAAATCTAATTGGTGTTCCATTGGAAGGGTTTTCAGAATTTAGCCGAACGGTAGCTGCAGAAGGAGCCGTTTTACTTAAAAATGAAGGACAGGTGCTTCCGCTTCGCAACTCCGAAAACGTTTCAGTTTTTGGCCGAATTCAAGTGAATTATTATCGCAGCGGCACAGGGTCAGGCGGCAGTGTGCACGTCGCTTACACAACGAATCTGCTGGACGGACTGCGCAGCAAACAGAACATCACCGTTAACGAAGAACTGGCGGCTATTTATGAGAAGTGGATCGAGGAAAATCCGTTTGATGATGGCGGGAAGGTCTGGGCAGCCGAGCCGTGGAACCAGAAGGAAATGCCGCTTACAGATGAGCTGGTGGCACAGGCCAGAAGACAATCGAGCAAAGCAATCGTGGTGATTGGACGCACCGCAGGGGAAGACCAGGATAACGCAGATGCACCCGGAAGTTATCGTCTGACCGAGGATGAGAAGGCGATGCTGAAGCATGTGACGAACCATTTTGAACATACGATTGTCGTTCTTAACGTCTCGAATATTATGGATATGAGCTGGCTGAACGAAACGGTTCTACATCCCATTCAAGGTGTAATCTACTCCTGGCACGGGGGCATGGAAGGCGGTAACGCCATCGCGGACGTACTCGTGGGAGACGTGACGCCAAGCGGTAAATTGACGGATACGATTGCTTATTCTATTGAAGATTACCCGTCCACAAGCAACTACGGCAATGAGTTCAAGAACCTGTATCAGGAAGATATTTATGTAGGTTATCGTTTTTTCGAAACGTTTCGACCTGAAAAAGTACAATTTGAGTTCGGTTATGGTCTGTCTTACACGACATTTGCGACTCAAACCGAGGAAGCTCGAACGGTTACCGAGAACGGGGAGACGTTGATCGAGGTTCGAGTGAATGTAACCAACTCTGGCACGACTTATGCGGGTAAAGAAGTAGTTCAGGTGTATTATGAAGCACCGCAGGGAGAGCTGGGACAACCGGTGAAGGCGCTCGCGGCTTTTGGCAAAACAGGACTGCTGCAGCCCGGCGACTCCGAGCTGTTAACGATCCGCTTCCCGGTTCATCGCATGGCTTCCTATGATGATGCGGGTGTGACGGGACATGCTTCTGCCTATGTGCTTGAAGCGGGAACATATCGTCTGCACGTGGGTACGAGTGTGAAGCAGGTGCAGCATGTTGGCATCGATGGCCAGGAGGGTTATGTTGTAGACAGCCTTCAGCTGGTGGAGCAATTGCAGGAAGCAATGGCACCAACGGAAGACTTTACACGGTTGAAACCGGGCGCACGCAAGCCAGATGGAACCTACAAGCTGACTTATGCAGCTGTACCAAAACGCAGCGTGTCCATCGCGGATCGCATCGCACAAAACCTGCCGCAGACGCTGGAGCAAACGGGCAATCAGGGCTACAAGCTGAGCGACGTGAAGGCGGGTAAAGTCAGTCTGGAGGCTTTTGTAGCTCAGCTGAGCGATCAGGATTTGGCAGCGCTGGTGCGCGGGGAAGGCATGAGCAGTCCGCTGGTTACTTCGGGAACCGCCTCGGCTTTTGGTGGCGTAAGCGACAGTCTGTTTGGCTATGGCATTCCAGTGGCTTGTACGGCAGACGGCCCATCCGGTATCCGTATGGATAGCGGGGAGAAGGCGACACAAGTTTCCATCGGTACGCTGCTGGCGGCAACGTGGAACGCAGATTTGGTAGAAGAGCTGTATGTGATGGAAGGACAAGAGCTGCTGCGCAATCAGGTGGATACCCTGCTCGGACCTGGACTTAACATTCGCCGTAGCCCGCTGAACGGTCGTAACTTCGAATATTTCTCGGAAGATCCGCTCATCTCGGGAGTATTTGCCGCGGCATGTACGAAAGGTATTATGAAAGGCGGCTCCAACGCCACGCTGAAGCACTTTGCCTGCAACAACCAGGAGAAACACCGCAGCAAGGTCGATGCTGTTGTTTCCGAGCGTGCCCTGCGTGAAATCTATCTGAAAGGGTTCGAGATCGCAGTCAAAGAGGGTGGAGCGAACTCCATCATGACCTCTTACAATCCGATCAACGGACACTGGGCCGCGTCCAACTATGATCTGAATACCACCATCCTGCGCGGAGAATGGAACTTCGACGGCATTGTGATGACCGACTGGTGGGCCATTATGAACGATGTAGCAGAAGGCGGAGAAGCAGATCGCAAGTTCACGAACTGGATGGTTCGGGCACAGAATGATCTCTATATGGTTGTACCCAACTATGGTGCAGAGATTAACGGCTGGGACGACAACACGATTGAATCATTGGAAAATGGAACCCTGACCCGCGGTGAGCTGCAGCGCTCCGCGATCAACATCTGCAAATTCATTATGAATGCGCCGGTATCCTCACGCAAACATGAGATTGTAGAGAACGTGGCTTCATTTCAGGCCAATGCGTCCCTATCCGCTTCAGACGCTCAAGTGCTGGCTGAGAATGCACAGGTGAAACCTGAGGTAGCAGGGCCTGTGTATATGAAAGTGGATGAAGCAGGCCAATATCGGATTATTGTGCAGATCATGTCTCCAGAGCCTGAGCTGGCACAAAGCGCATGTAATGTGCTGCTGAACGGTCAGCTGGCAACAACGATTCAAACGAATGGTACAGAAGGGAAATGGATCAGACAAAAGCTGGTGAAAGTACAGCTGGAAGCCGGACTGTATGAGCTGAAGCTCGACTTTACCAAACCGGGCTTGCAGATCGACTGGATTGAGTTTAAACAGGTCTGATATAGATGTGTTTGACCTCTCCTTGAGGTCGGGCTGACCAAAGTGGTCTTCATTCTTACTTATCCAGGCTGGTTTAATAACAGAGGACACTGCTTGCGGTGTCCTTTTGTTGTAACCGGAGAAGCGGACTGTTATGATCAAGGTACGGGATCGTGGAGAAATCGAACAATGGGGTCAGGGGTGTGGTAATCAATGAAAAGATACAATTATTTAAGTCCGATTCTGCTAATTGTTGTGGCGTTGATCGTCCGGGGGCTGGTCACGAATGTGTGTATGCTGTTTGGACTGTCTCAAGAAGTATCCAGCAATATAGCCATGCTTGCGATGATTATTGTGGCTTTGATTATGTTTAACCGAATGACAAAAGCCCGGCGTAACAAGTAGATGTGAGTGTATTAATATGTGTTGTGCAAGTTGACTGGAAATATGAAAGCCCTTTAATTTAACAAGGTGTAAAACACGGATACTGGAAACAGATGATCAAGACGGAGCAGGGATTTTTTCTGCCTCGTCTTTTTTTATTTTTCACAGGATTGCTTTTTTACTTTCAGAAGGGAGACATATTATTTATAAAATGGCATTGAGAGAACGCTCTACAGGTATTGACGGGAGTTACCTAACGTTTTAGACTGATGGTATATTTAAATAACAAAATAAATAACAAAAATAACAAATGCGAAATCGAAATCTGCAAAAGGAATGAAGCATAAAACTGTAGAATCGACCACACGGATCAACGATGAATGACTGTATTCATGATTCCATCTCATCAGGAGGCCCGCTTATGAAGATTGATGCTGATAAACAATATGTTTTTCGGGAAGGTCAGCCGTTTCAGAGCAGTCATGGTTCTACGGTGGCGGTGCTGCCATCGGGTGTTGCTATTGTGGCGTGGTTTGCAGGACTGCATGAGAAGTCGAGCGACACGGCCATATGGATAGCGGTTCAGGAGCAAGGAGGTTCATGGTCTGCACCGCGTAAAGTGGCGGATGAAGAAGGCGTTGCGCATTGGAACCCGGTGCTGTATGCACAAGGCAGTTCACTGGTACTCTTTTACAAGGTAGGGCACGAAATTACACATTGGCACACTCGCTTCGTACGCTCGGAGGATGGCGGGCAGACGTGGACTGCTGCTCGTGAGCTGGTATCTGGTGATGTGGGCGGTCGCGGTCCGGTGCGTAATCATCCTGTGCAGCTGGCGAGTGGAACGATATTGGCGCCAGCTTCTATAGAACGTTTGGACCCGGAGATGCCGGGCAAACAGGTGTGGGAAGCCTTTGTTGATATTTCAATGGATGAGGGCAGGACATGGACCAAAAGCGCATCTGTGCCGATGAATTTATCTGTTTATGTAGGGGCCGAGCATTGGTTTGCAAAAGGTCTGATTCAGCCTGCCCTGTGGTCTGGTTCGGATGCTGAACATGTACATATGCTGCTTCGCAGCACCGAGGGAGGGATTTACCGCAGTGACTCGGCGGATGGCGGGTACACGTGGTGTGAAGCTTACCCGACAGAGCTGCCAAACAACAATAGCGGCATTGATGTCACACGCATGGAGAGTGGCTTGCTTGCGCTTGTTTACAATCCGGTTAGCGGATATTCAACGGAAAGCCCCCGGACGCCGCTGGTGGTTGCTTTTTCGAATGATAATGGTGAGACCTGGGGGCATGAACGGGTGCTGGAGGATGAACCGGGAGAGTATTCTTATCCTTCCATCGTATCTCAAGGACAAAGTCTGTACATTACGTATACGTGGAAAAGAGACCGGGTTGCGTTCTGGAAACTGAACGTTCAATTATCGGAATAAGGAAGGACCGCAGAGACGCTGAGCAGGCGTTTATTCGGTCCTTTATAGCGTGGTTTGCTGGATGTTCTATGTTGATCAACGTAAGGAGGTGTTTCTATGAAGAAGCAGTCTAAAAGACAACCCATATTAGAAGTCATTGCTACAGACACAGCAGATGCCCGAGCGGCAGAGCAGGGCGGGGCCGATCGTATTGAGCTTGTAGCGGCAATGACCGAAGGCGGGCTTACACCCAGCTATGGTGTGATTGAACAGGTTGTAGCAAACATTTCGATTCCTGTGTATGTGATGATTCGCCCTCATAGCCGCTCGTTCTGCTATAGCCCGGACGATATTCGCGTGATGACGCAAGATGTACGTGTGGCCAGAGCACTGGGAGCGGCGGGGATTGTGATTGGGGCTCTGACAACAGAAGGAAAGGTGGATCGGTCATGCTTGCAACCTTGTCTGTCCGAAGCCAAGGGGCTGGGTGTGACGTTCCATCGCGCCATAGATGCAAGCTCAAACTTGCCGGCAGTGCTGAAGAACCTAGGCGGTATCCATGATGCGAGTGAGAGAAATGTTGTCGAGCGGGTGCTTACATCGGGAGGAAAGCCAGCAGCACCCGAAGGTCTGCCTGAGCTGAAGCAGCTTCAGGAGCTGGGACAGATGCTGAACATCGCTGTTATGGCGGGATCGGGTGTGACCATTGAAGGCATTTCAGACATCGTGGGTGCAACTGGCATAACCGAAATTCATATGGGATCAGGTGTGCGCCGAGTAGGCAGCTTCCAACAGCCTGTTGACGCACAGCTTGTTACCGAGGCCAAAGCACGGCTAATACGTGCCGTGCAGCAGTTGGAGTCGCTCTAGCAGTAATAGCGAACAGAAACATGAATGACAGAACGACAAAGGCCAGGGGAGAACGATGAATTAAACATGGGATGATCCATGTAAGTATAGATAGCTTCTATTATAAGTTTAACTATTCATTTACACGTTAACGGAGGGGACAGAAAAAACCTGAAAAAGCGGAGCGGTCGCCTTTATCACCGGATTTTCCCCTTTACAAAAGGGAATCAAAAAAAATCTGGGGATAACAGCGATTGGAAGGTTATTCTGTCATCGGAGTGGTGTGTGTAAAATCTTTAGTTCAATTTATATAGTAAAGCAAGGCATATGCACACAAGGGAGTGAGAGTTCATGAGTTCAACGCAATCACCAGCCGATTGGATCAAAATGGCGGCACAGGTCAGCCCATCAGAACGGCAGTTAAGATGGCAGGAGATGGAGTTCTATGCGTTTATTCATTTTACCGTGAACACCTTTACAGATCGGGAGTGGGGCACAGGGGAGGAGAACCCGGCGATCTTTAACCCTTCCGAGCTGAGTGCGGAGCAGTGGGTGGCGTCCTGCAAGGCAGCAGGCATGAAGGGACTGATTCTGACGTGCAAGCATCATGACGGATTCTGTCTGTGGCCGAGCCGTTATACAGACCATACCGTTGCTGCGAGTCCCTGGAGAGAGGGCAAGGGTGATCTGGTGCAGGAGGTTGCGGACGCCTGCCGTGAAGCTGGCTTGAAATTTGGAGTATATCTCTCTCCTTGGGATCGCCATGAAGCTTCATACGGGGATTCGGAGCGGTATAATACATTCTTTCTATCACAGCTGCGCGAGCTGCTTACGAATTATGGCGATATTTTCTGTGTGTGGTTCGATGGGGCCTGTGGAGAGGGGGCGAACGGGAAAAGGCAGGTCTATGATTGGGACGCATATTACGCGCTCATCCGTGAACTTCAGCCGGAGGCTGTCATTTCAGTGTGCGGCCCGGATGTCCGCTGGTGTGGTAATGAAGCGGGACATACGCGGGAGTCGGAATGGAGCGTTGTCCCTGCGCATATGCAGGATAATGAGAAGATTCAGGAGCAGTCCCAGCAGGTGGATGATGGAGAGTTTGCCAGAAGAATTAATACACAGGACAGTGATCTGGGAAGCCGGGATGTTATCCGTAATTATGCTGACAAGCTGGTATGGTATCCAGCCGAAGTGAATACCTCGATTCGCCCAGGGTGGTTCTATCATGCTCATGAGGATAATCAGGTCAAAACACTGGAAGAGCTGCTCTCCGTATATCACGGTGCCGTAGGTGGCAATGCCTGTTTTCTGCTGAATCTGCCGCCAGATCGACGTGGGTTGATTCATGAAAATGATGTCCAGCGGCTGAGCGAGCTGGGCTTGGCGCTGCGCGCAACGTTCAGCGAGAATTTGGCTGCAGGTGCGCAGGCAGCAGCTTCGGAGACGATGGACGACGCGCATGGAGCATCGATGATACTGCATTCAGGTGAACAGAGAGATGTCTATTGGTGTCCGCCCGAAGGGACGGAGCAGGCATGGATTGAATTGCTTTTGCCGGAAGAACGGACATTCGACCGTGTAATGCTGATGGAGCACATCCAATCAGGGCAGCGGATTGAGCGATTTACGCTGGAGGTGTGTGAAAGGGATGGTCTGTGGCGGGATATATACGCTGGAACGGTCGTGGGGTATAAGCGCATCTGCTGTTTTCCCAAAGTGACAGCCCGCCGCGTCAGGTTAACCATTCAGGAGTCCAGATGGTATCCAACATTATCGACATTCAGCATACATAACAGTAAGCGGGAGGGCGTGTGAGATGACGGTGCTGAAATATCAGGGAGCGCAGTTCTTGCTGGATGGCAAACCGATTCAGCTTCTGTCGGGTGCCATTCATTATTTCCGAGTTGTGCCGGAATATTGGGAAGATCGGCTGTTGAAGCTGAAGGCCTGCGGGTTTAACACGGTGGAGACGTATGTGCCGTGGAATATGCATGAGCCGCAGCCGGGAGTGTATTGTTTTGAAGGCATGGCCGATGTGGAGCGGTTTATTCAGCTGGCAGGAGCGTTAGGTCTGCATGTAATCATTCGCCCGAGTCCATATATCTGTGCGGAGTGGGAGTTTGGCGGCTTACCGTCCTGGTTGCTGGCAGATGACAACCTGCGGTTACGCTGTACCGATCCAGCGTTTCTGGCGCATGTGGATCGGTACTATGATGTGCTTTTGCCCAGATTAAAACCGTTTCTGAGCACCCATGGCGGGCCCGTTATTGCCATGCAGATTGAGAATGAATATGGCAGCTTTGGCAATGATGTGGGTTATCTGAGCTATTTGCGGGATGGCATGGTACAGCGTGGGATCGATGTATTGCTCTTTACCTCGGATGGACCCACCGATCATATGTTACAGGCCGGTTCGGTGCCTGGGCACTTGGCAACCGTTAATTTTGGCTCAGGTACGGAATGGGCATTTGCCAAGCTGCGTGAATACCAGGGAGAAGAACCGCTAATGTGTATGGAATTCTGGAATGGCTGGTTTGATCACTGGGGCGAACCTCATCACACCCGGGAATCGGCAGATGTAGCCGAGGTGCTGGAGGAGATGCTTGAAGCTGGCACGTCGGTGAATTTTTATATGTTCCATGGCGGTACAAACTTTGGATTTTATAATGGCGCCAACTGTCAGCAGAAGCATCAGTATGAACCGACCATCACAAGTTACGACTACGATTCGCTGCTTGGTGAGTCGGGTGAGCCGACAGCCAAATTCTACGCTGTGCAGGACGTTATTTCACGATATCGTCGTTCGAAAGAACAGGCGAATGGATCTGAATCGAAAAATATTGAATCTAAAGAGGAAGATATGGCCTTGCCAGAACCCATTAAAACGGCCGCCTATGGCAGAGTGGAGATGACGCAAAGGGCAGCGTTGTTCGAGCAGTTGGCTGCGCTGGCTGTACCGATGCAGCGTACCAATCCCGAGCCGATGGAGAAGATGGGGCAGGATTATGGTTTTATCAGCTACCAGACACGCATATCCGGACCAAGAGAGCGGCAGGAGTTGGTGGTTCAGGAGGTGCGAGACCGTGCCTTGGTGTATGTGGATGGGCGGCTGCTAGGTGTTCTTGAACGTGGGAACGGGGGAGCGACCATATCATTTGAAGTCCCGCCGCAGGGTGCAGACCTGCACATTCTCGTTGAAAATATGGGGCGAATCAATTACGGTCCGTACCTGAGAGACCCGAAGGGCATCACGGAAGGGGTGCGGCATGGATTTCAGTTTTTATATGACTGGACCATTCACTGTTTGCCGATGCGTGACCTTTCAGGTCTGAGATTTACGGAGCAGCAGCACTTCATGACGGCAGATGCAGCAGACACACCATTTTTATATAAGGGCAATCTCCAAATTCAGCACAAAAGTGATGTAAAGGATACATTTCTGCGTCTGGATGGCTGGACGAAGGGTGTTGCATATGTAAACGGATTCAATCTGGGGCGCTACTGGAGCATAGGGCCGCAGCAGACGTTGTATGTACCTGCGCCGCTTCTTCGCCAAGGAGATAATGAGATTATAGTATTCGAACTTCATGGAACAGCTGATGCAGCTGTAATGTTCGTAGATAAGCCGGATTTGGGCTAGAAAAGGAAAATTGTTGAGCCATGCGATTATTGGCAATTGCCCAGAGTGCTGGAAAACGGTATACGTTGGGTATGGACATCCATCACAGGAGAGGGAGAGGATGAGCAAGATGAAAGTTGGACTTAGCACGTACAGTTTACAGCAAGCTTTGGATCGTAAGGAGCTGAGTGTGCCGGATGCCATTCGTTGGATTGCCGAGCAGGGCGGTCAACATGTGGAGATCGTGCCGATGGGCTTCAATCTGATTGACAATCCAGAGCTAATTGAAGAGATCAAAACGGCTGCGCAAGAGGTGGGCATTGAGCTCTCCAATTATGCGGTTGGTGCAAACTTTGCTGTTCAAGAGAGTGCCGAGGCGGTGGAGCAGGAGATTCAGAACGTTATGCGTCATGTGGACGTGGCGGCAGCTCTGGGGGTGAAGCTGATGCGGCATGATGTGGCTTTCCGGCCTGCAGCCGAAGGAACAGTAGCTCAGTTTGAAGCAGACCTGCCCGTACTGGTCAAAGCATGCCAGCGCATTGCCGATTATGCGGCAGGTTTTGGAGTTACGACAAGTGTGGAGAACCACGGATATTATGTACAGTCGAGCGAGCGCATCCAGCGTTTGCTGTATGAGACGGGGCGGGAAAATTTCAAAACCACACTGGACATCGGTAATTTCCTCTGTGTCGATGAAGATCCGGTGAGTGCGGTGAAAAATAACATCCCTTATGCGTCCATCGTGCACGCCAAAGACTTCTACTGGCGGCCTTCTACCCGCAATCCTGGTGAGGGCTGGTTCCAGACCTCCCACGGCAATTATTTGCGCGGAGCCATTGTGGGTCATGGCGATATCAACATGCCTGAGGTATTCCGCGTGCTGAAGCAATCCGGGTATGACGGTTACATCTCGATCGAATTTGAAGGGATGGAGCACTGTCAGACCGCTTCGCGGATCGCCATGGACAACGTGCGTCGTTTGTGGGATGAGGCGTAAACCGAGGTAGCATCGGCCCTTGTCTGGCCTGATAAGTGGCTTTTCAGAGTCGAGCACTATAAATTCATGTTTATCCATCAATGGAGGGGTAGTGAAATGTCCAAATTAAAAGTCGCCGTTATTGGCGCCGGTTCTATATCGGATTGTCACCTGAAAGCCTATGCCAGCAATCCGGAAGTGGAGATCTATGCGATCTGTGACCTGAACGAAACTCGTGCTGCCGATGTAGCGAAGCAATATGGAGCATCTCATGTGTTTACGGACTATAGAGACCTGCTTGCCCTTCCGGAAATTCATTCCGTCAGCATCTGCACATGGAATGATTCACACGCCGAGATCAGCATTGCCGCTCTGGATGCAGGAAAAAACGTGCTGTGCGAGAAACCGCTCTGCCAGACCGTTGAGGATGCGTTAGAGGTGGAAAAGGCTGTTCGCCGCAGCGGAAAGCTGCTTCAAGTTGGCTTTGTTCGCCGCTATAGTGACAATGCTCAGATTTTGAAAAAGTTCATCGACGAAGGCGAGCTGGGTGAAATCTATTATGCCAAAGCCTCCAGCCTGCGCCGACTCGGCAATCCGGGCGGCTGGTTCTCGGATAAGAGCCGCTCCGGGGGCGGCCCTTTAATTGATATCGGCGTACACGTCATTGACATCTGCTGGTATCTGATGGGCAGACCGAAGGTGAAGTCAGTCTCTGCCAACGTATCCAATCGGCTGGGCAATCGTGGAAATATTCGCAACCTGTCGTTCTATAAGGCAGCAGACTATGATGCGGAGCAGAACAACGTGGAGGATATGGCGAATGCATTGATTCGTTTTGAAAATGGAGCAAGCCTTCTGGTCGATGTCAGCTTCACCCTGCATGCCAAGGCGGATGAAACCTCCGTCAAGCTGTATGGCGACAGGGGCGGCGCCGAACTGGAGCCCGAAATCTCGATCATTGGCGAGAAATTCAACACCATTCTGAATATGACACCACAGGTGGACTTTAAGTCCTTTGACTTTATGGGATCGTTCCGCAACGAAATCAACCATTTTATCGACAGCACGCAGGGTCGCAAAGAAACCCTCAGCCCCGTAGAGGACGGCGTAGAGGTAATGAAAATGCTGTGCGCCATCTACGAATCCGCACGCGAGGGACGGGAAATTTCGTTATAGATTACACGCAAGGCATCCCTGTCTGTGCCCGTTATAAAGCATCCATTTACACGTGAAACGGAGAGTGCAGAACCAATCTGGAGAAGCGAAGCGCTCGCCTTTATCCCCGGATTTCCCCATAGGGAAAATAGTTCGAAGAAATTCGGGGATAACAGCGATCGGAAGATGGTACTGCAATCGGAGTGCCCAAGTGTAAATCGTATCATTTTATAACGTGAGACATTTTAACTTAAGGAGATGACCCTTTTGACCGAAACCAAAATCCCCCTGCCAGAGCAGGAAGAGCAGATCGTTGAAGCTGGTGTACACAACTTTAGCAAAGAGGATGAGTGGGTAAAGCCCGAAGATCCGTTGCTGCTGGAACGGCTGGAGTGGTTCAAGGACCAGAAGCTGGGGCTGATGATGCACTGGGGGCCTTACTCCCAGCTCGGTTTGGTGGAGTCGTGGGCGCTGAGTGATGAGGATGGCGACTGGTCGCGGGATGATGTCGACTGGACGGAGGATATGGAGGACTTCAAGCGTGAATATTTCGACTTGAACAAAACCTTCAATCCGATCCGATTTCAGCCCGAGCAATGGGCACAGATGGCCGCAGACAACGGCTTCAAATACTTCCTGTTCACGACCAAGCATCATGACGGCTTCTGTATGTGGGATACGAAAACAACCGATTACCGGATCACGGGAAAGGACACACCGTTCCACAAGCACAAATACGCTGATATCTGCCGGGTGCTGTTCGATGCTTTCCGGGCCAAGGGGCTCGGAATCTCTGCATATTTCTCCAAAGCCGACTGGCATACCCCGTATTACTGGGCTCCGGGTATGGAGCGCGGACGCCATATGTGGCGCGGGCCTTCATACGATCCATACAAGTATCCATGGATGTGGGAGAAGTTTGTGGAGTTTACCCATGAGCAGATTATGGAGCTGCTGACGAATTACGGACGCATCGAATGTTTGTGGCTGGATGCGGGCTGGGTGCGTGAAGGCCGCCACGGGCAGGATATCCGGCTTGGTGAAGTGGTTGAGCGGGCAAGAAAAACAACGCAGCCATGGCTTCTGTCCGCAGACCGTACTGTAGGCGGGCCATATGAGAACATCGTAACCCCGGAGCAAACGATCCCGGAGCATCCGATGAATATCCCGTGGGAGAGCTGTATTACCGTGGGACATTCCTTTGCATTTGGCTTCGATGATCAGTACAAATCAGGGCGTCAGCTTGCCCATATTTTGCTTGAGGTCGTTTCCAAAGGTGGCAATCTGGCATTAAATGTTGGTCCTCAGCCGGATGGCCGCCTGCCGAAAGGAGCAATTCGAGGCATTCAGGGACTGGGGAAATGGCTGAACACCCATGGCGAGGGCATATATGGCACCCGCATCTGCGCACCATACTTCACGAAGGAGTGGGCCTTTACGCAAAAGGCAGACAAAAATACCGTTTATGCCTTCCGTATCTACCGCGATGAGCAAGAGAGCCTGGAGCCACAGCTGATCATCCCTTATTTGGAAAAGGTAGAGCGTGTTGAACTTGTAGGTACCGATGACGTACTTTCGTATCAGCAGACGACAGACGGGCTGCTTGTGGAGCTGCCGCGATCCGCAACGGATGGGAAAGCACCCATCACACATACGTTCAGATTGGTCACCACATCATAAACATACATGTCAATTCCGGGGGAGATATAAGAGCCCCCGGAATTTTATTTTGGATACATATGAGATGTAATTCCTGAAGATACACGGCTTTAAATGCTTGCCCCGCAAGGGTTTTTGGAATAAAGAGAGGTCGGAGAAAATTGCAAATTGATCAAAAAGCCCCCGGCAAGGTACTATCAAATCAAGAAAGCGCTACCTGATATGAATGTTGACATTGATTAGATCGAAAGCCATGAATCAGTCTCTAAAAAGAAGATTTAAGGGATGTAAATGTAATGTATTATTACACTTGAGGTTTGAGAAGGAGTGACGCAAATGAGTCGAGCTACGGAAAGCATACCCGCGAACATGGACCTGCAGCAGATGAATCAGGCGGAGCCCAAGCGGCAGCATCCATTCATCCGAAGCCTCAAGAAGCACTGGGAGCTTTACCTGCTAGTGCTGCCCCCTGTGCTGTATCTACTGATTTTCAAGTATATTCCGATGGTCGGTGTACAGATTGCCTTCAAGGATTTCAGTGTAGTCAAGGGCATCTGGGGCAGCCCGTGGGTAGGATTCAAGCATTTTGAGGCTTTTTTTGAATCCCCGAACTTCTGGCTGTTGATCAAAAACACGATTGGAATCAGCTTTTACTCCCTGCTTGCCGGTTTCCCGATCCCGATCCTGCTGGCGCTGGCGCTGAACGAGATTCGAACGGGATATTTTAAAAAGACTGTGCAGATGGTTACGTATGCTCCGCATTTTATCTCTACCGTTGTTATGGTTTCCATCATCATTCTGATGCTTTCCCCGCATGTGGGCGTTGTTGACAAGCTGTTCTCCATGCTGGGCTTCCCGATGACCAACTTCATGGGCATTCCGGAATACTTCAAATCCATCTATGTATGGTCAGGGGTATGGCAGGGTATGGGGTACTCATCCATCATCTACATAGCGGCGCTGGCGGGAGTTGACCCGTCCCTGTACGAAGCAGCGAAGATGGACGGTGCGTCCCGGCTGCGGAAAATATGGCACATTGACCTGCCCACCCTTGTTCCGGTCACGGTGATCATGCTGATCCTGAGTCTCGGCAGCATTATGGGCGTAGGCTTCGAAAAAATATATCTGATGCAGAACCCGCTTAACACGAGTGCTTCAGAGGTGATCTCCACGTATGTGTACAAGGTTGGTCTGATCGGAGCCAACTTCAGCTTTTCCTCGGCCGTTGGATTGTTCAACTCCGTAATCAACCTGATCCTGCTGATTATCGTTAACAGCATTTCCCGCAAAGTATCCGAGAACAGCTTGTGGTAAAGGAGGAGTGTATCCATGTTTAAACGGATGAACCGTAACCGGATCAAGGACCCGATCGGGGACCGCATCTTCATGACGCTTAATTATATTTTTCTCATCGCCATTCTGTTAACGGTGTTCTACCCGCTCTTGTACATTGTCAGCTCCTCGTTCAGCTCGTCACGTGCCGTAACCTCCGGTCAGGTGTGGCTGTTCCCGGTGGATTTCAATATCAAGGCGTACATCTCCATCTTCAAAAGCCAGCAGCTCATGCTGGGCTTCTACAACACGATTATCTACACCTTGGTCGGTACCTTTATTAACGTAGCGCTGACCGTCATGCTGGCCTACCCGCTTTCTCGCAAATCGTTCTACGGACGGGGAGCGATCATCATCTTTATGATGATCACGATGTTTTTTGACGGGGGTCTGATTCCGACCTACCTGCTGATGAAGGATCTTCATCTGCTGGATACCCGCTGGGCGATGTGGCTG
The DNA here is from genome assembly GCF_014203995.1 of Paenibacillus sp. JGP012. Lineage (NCBI taxonomy): Bacteria > Bacillati > Bacillota > Bacilli > Caryophanales > Paenibacillaceae > Paenibacillus > Paenibacillus sp. JGP012. The sequence goes on from NZ_JACHKG010000014.1 coordinate 88,936, forward strand.
CCTGGAGCACTTGCCGTGTTTCAAGTTATCGTTGCCCGGACGTTTTTCCAATCCTCCATCCCGGAAGAGCTTGGGGAAGCAGCCGAGATGGATGGTTGCCGGGATATCCGATATCTAATCAGTGTTGTGCTGCCGCTATCCAAGCCGATTCTGGCGGTCATGACCCTGATGTATGCGGTCGGTCACTGGAATGCGTATTTCGATGCGCTCATCTATCTGCGTTCCGAGAAGCTGTTCCCGCTGCAGTATGTGCTTCGTAATCTGCTGATTCTGAACGCGGCTGACCCGGCGATGCTTGCCAATACAAGCCAGCAGCTGCGAGATCAAGGGTTCGAGCAGGTATTGAAGTATGCGCTCATTGTTGTCGCAAGTATTCCGATCCTGATCATGTATCCATTTGTACAGAAGCATTTTGTCAAAGGTGTCATGGTGGGTTCCCTCAAAGGTTAATCTGCCAGGAGGATAGAGGATCATCTGTATTTGTATCACGATCATATACGTGCTCTGCTATAACTCCAGCGGGAGTCGGACTTTGAAGGGAGGTGGGGGCACGCGCCGGCTTCCGGGATTGGTTTTCAGAAACCTGTATACCCGTATAGCATGACCCAAGGTTTGCCGTTATGAACAAAAAGGAGGAGTCAGATTGAGAAAATCCTGGATTTCGATGTTGTTTCTGATCTTTGCTTCAATGGCTTTGTTGTCGGCATGCAATTCGTCTGAGAAGGCAGAGGGAGGAAGCGAGGGGAGCGGCGAGAGCGGCGGCCCGGTTACGATGACCTTTTTTGCTCCGCAGGGCAAAGCATCGATGGAAGAGAATGAATTTACCAAGTTTATCGAGAAGAAATTCGACGTCAAGCTGAAATGGGATCTTGCTCCGACCGATGCACTGCAGGACCGCAGACAGCTGCTACTTGCCAGTGGCGATTATCCTGAAGTTTTTCTCCACGGCAAGTTCACGACCTCAGATCTGCAAACCTATGGTAAACAAGGTGTGTTCCTGCCGCTTCAGGACTTGATCAAGCAGTATGGCCCGAATTTGACCAAAGTGATGGAGGAGAAGCCATACTTCAAGGACGCCATTACGGCACCGGATGGCAACATCTACGCCCTGCCTATTTTCAACGAGTGTTATCACTGTACGTATGCCCAGAAATATTGGATCAACACCGATTGGCTGGATAAGGTGGGTCTGAAAATGCCTACAACGACTGACGAACTGTACACCGTTCTGAAGGCGTTCAAAACACAGGACCCGAACGGCAACGGTAAAGCCGACGAGATTCCGCTCACAGGTGCTCCGAACAAATATGTATGGAACGGCAATATTGATGCGTACTTGATGAACAGCTTTATATACAACGATAACGACAAATACCTGATTGTGAACGATGGCAAGGTGAGCTTTGCGGCCAATCAGGAAGGATGGAAGAAAGGGCTGGAGTACATGCACAAGCTGTATGCCGAAGGCCTGATTGATCCGGCTTCCTTCACGCAGAATGACCAGGCTGTAGGTCAGCTGGGGAATAAGGAAGGTGATGAGGTGGTGGGCTCCATTACAACTGCGCTCGTCAGCTATCTGGTGAATACGTACGACAAAAACATTACCCGCCACCAGCACTGGGATATCGTGCCGCCGCTGAAAGGGCCGGATGGTGTGCAGACAACAGGGGCAACGCAGAGTGTAGGCGAGTTCGAATTTGCGATTACCAACAAAGCAACCGAAGCGCAGCAGATCGCAGCAATCAAAATCGTGGATTATATGTTCAGTGAAGAGGGAGCGCTGTACGCAGAGTACGGGCCGACAGAAGGAAAGGGCTGGAAGAAGGCTGATCCGGATGAGAAAAACATCAACGGCGAGCCTGCCAAGTACAGCTACTATAATCTGCCTGAGCGTGATCCAAACGTCGTTGTGAACGAGAGCTGGTCACAGATCGGTGCGCATGACTTGTCCAACACGTTCCGCAATCTGTTTGCAGAGGGTCAGGACCCGCTGTCTGCGGAAGGATACGGTACACGCCTCGCCCAAGCGACAAATGTATACGCGCCATATGCACCGAAAGAGGTGTATCCGGCGAATGTATTTATTCGTCCAGAGGATACCGAGTCAGCAGCTCAGCTGACGACAGCGATCAAAGATTACGTGCAGACCAATATGGCGCAGTTCATCATTGGCAGCAAGAGCATTGAGAAGGACTGGGATTCCTATGTCAAAGGATTCGATGGACTTGGCCTGAGCAATTATCTGGATATTTATCAGCGTGCAATTGAGAAAAAGTAATCTGTATCGGACTGTCCCGCCGGTCACCTGTGACCGGGGCAGTCCTCTCCTATGACAACCCCACGTCATTCGATATAATGTACAGCATATTTATGAAAATTCAGTGAACAAGGCAAGTGGTTGTCGTCATGCAGCATGAAATGGAATTGGTGGGGGGCGCGGGAGATGAGCAACAATTGGTTCAGACGTTTGCTGTTATCGTATTTGCCTATATTTTTTATTGTGACGACGATTCTGTTTTTTATTTTTTTCCAGGTTTTTAATGAGCAGAACCGCAGGGAAGCACTCAAGGCGAATGAATTTCTGGCCTCACAGGTCACACAGTATCTGGACAATTCCTTGCGCTCGATTGATTTCAAGGTGCTGCGCGAGATTTTGACCAATTCCAATCTGAAAAACTATTTCTCGGTATCTGGCAGCGAGGATGTATATGCCGGCATTCAGGCAGTCAAGGTCATCGATGAATTGAAGATAGAATATCCGCTGATTGACTCGGTGTATTTGGTCAGATACAGCGATAACACGGTTTTTAGCAACGGTAAGGCCGTACCCATTAATGACTTCCCGGATGCTGCATTTATTGAAGATAGCCGCTCCAGGGATGAACAGAAGTGGGTCGGTGCGCGGTCATTCAAGGCATTCCCATCCCAGACGGCGGAGCAGGTCATTACGATTGTACGCAATGCCGCCAACGGACGAGGACTGGTTGTGACAAATGTGGAGCTGAACACACTGCGCAAATCCATTATGCAGATGTATGACCCGGAGTTTACGTTTGTGAACATTTACAATCGGGCAGGAGGAAGCCTGTGGCACAACGGAATGCCTGAGGATTACACATCTGGCCCTACCCTTGCCTCCCAAACAGCAGCGGCTTCGGGAGAAGTATTCTCTGAATTTACGTCCAGCTACAGCGGCTGGAAGGTGCAGACCGGGCTGAACAACGGAAAGATCGTCAAGTTTGCCCTGCAATTTTATAATATCTGGTTTATCTTTGCTGCTGGTGTTGTGCTGGTCGGGGTAGCATGGGTGGTCTATGTGACTCGCAGAAACTACAAGCCCATTCAGCAGATCGTGACGCTGATCCAGACCGTATCTTCACAGAAGCCGTCTGCGCTGAATTATGGCAAGGAGAATGAGTTCCGTTTTATTCATACGACACTGGAGCGCATGATTGATCAGACACGGCAGTACCAGGAGGAGCATGAGGAGAATCTGATTTTGCAGAAAAAAGTCTTCTTTCAGGAGCTGCTCGAAGGTACACGCGATTACTCGGGTCATGAGCTGTCTGCCAATATGAGCAGGTTCAAGCTGCCGGAACTGGAGCATCGCTGGGCTGTGCTGGTGGTGGAGATGGATCGGTATGACGTATTTGCAGCCGAGTACCATCAGCAGGACCAGGCTCTTCTGAAATTTGTGCTGTCCAGCATTCTGCAGGAAAGTGCGCGGCATGAAGGAACAGACGTGTGGGCCGAGTGGGTCTCCGATCAGCGTCTCTATGCGATTCTTTGGCTGCCGGAGACAGAGCATTCGGAAGAGATGGAAACACGTTTGCTCACCGATTATCTGGACCGGATCGGGCAATATCTGAATTTTACGGTCACGATCGGGGTAGGCCGCGTTGCGGTTGATCTCCGCGGGCTGCGAGCTTCCCTCAAAGAGGCAGTGCACGCGCTGGAATACAAGGCTGTGCTTGGCACCAATCGTATTATTCCATGTAGTGACGTACCGAATTCCACCAATGATGTGTATGAGTTTCTAAAAACAATCTCCCTGCTGGTGCAGGCAATGCGTCTGTCGGATGACGTCTGGGAGCAGCATTTCGAGCGGCTCTTCAAGCAGATTCGCCAGTCTGTCCTGTCGCGGCAGGAGATTATGAACACGATGCAGCTGTTGTTCCAGCATTATAATCGGGAATTTGCCGAGCTGCCGCCGGAATATAAGGAGACGTGGGCTGCGATATTTACACCGCTGCTGCCAAGGCTGGAAGGCTGGGAGACGCTGGACAATCTACGAGAGCTGTGTCTGGAGGGTTTCCGGGAACTGGCCCGTCAGATGCAGACACTGCAATGCTCTCGCAAGCATCGGTCACATATTTTGGAGATTCGCAAATATATCGAGGAGCACTATAACAATCCTGATTTGTCTCTGAATTACCTGAGTGATCTGTTCGATATCAATCCGAAGTATCTGAGCAAGCTTTTCAAAGATGAGCTTGGAGAGAAGTTTGTGGATCTGCTCATCAGTCACCGCATCGAAAAGGCGAAGCAGCTCATGCAGGAGACGGACAAAGCCATTCAGGAGATCAGCGAAGAAGTTGGGTACACGAACTATAATTCCTTCAACCGGGCTTTTAAAAATGTCGTGGGCATGGCTCCGAGTGACTATCGCAAGGCGATGTGAAGGCGGTGAGGTTGGAAGTCTGGTAAGTGTGAAGGGATGCTAGGCAGCGCAGGTGATAGACTCGGGAGTGCTAGTCAGGTGATGCTGGTGATAGCCGTGCCAGACCAACTCAAACACAGGAGGAGAATGTGCACATGCAAACGCAAATGGGCTACAAAGACGCTTCGCTCCCCATTCAGCAACGGGTTCAGGACCTGCTTGAACGAATGACTACCGCAGAGAAGATCGGGCAGCTGCTTCAGCCTATGGGCTGGAAGATGTACAAGAAAGAGACAGATGGCACCGTACAGGTAACGGAAGAGTTCGAGGCGGAACTGGCACAGGGTGGTGTTGGCTCGCTGTATGGCGTGCTCAGAGCTGATCCGTGGACAGAGGTCACGCTGGAGACGGGACTGACACCGCGCCAAGGGGCGGTAGCAACAAATGTAATTCAGCGCTATGCGATAGAGCATTCCCGTTTGGGGATTCCGATTCTGTTCGGAGAAGAGTGCTCCCACGGGCATATGGCGATTGGTTCAACGGTTTTTCCTGTACCGCTAATGGTTGGCAGTACGTGGAATACCGAGCTGTATCGCAGCATGTGTGAGGCGATTGCTGTGGAGACCCGGAGTCAGGGCGGCGCAGCCACGTATTCTCCAGTGCTGGATGTCGTGCGTGACCCGAGATGGGGACGGACGGAGGAATGTTTTGCCGAGGACCCGTATCTGATCGGGCAGTTTGCCGTGGAAGCGATCTACGGATTGCAGGGGGAACGCCTGGATTCCAACCATACCGTAGTGGCGACGCTTAAACATTTTGCAGCATACGGCAGCTCGGAGGGAGGGCGCAACGCAGCACCTGTGCACATGGGCATGCGTGAGCTGCATGAGATCGACCTGCTGCCGTTCAAACAAGCGGTGGAAGCCGGAGCCGGCTCGGTCATGACCGCTTATAACGAGATTGATGGCGTACCCTGTACGTCCAGTACGTATCTGCTTCATGATCTTTTGCGGAAAGAGTGGGGCTTTGACGGATTTGTAATTACAGATTTTGGAGCCATCCAGATGCTGGTGAACGGACACAACACGGCTGAGAACGGCGAACAGGCTGTAGCACAGTCACTCAGGGCAGGTGTAGATATGGAAATGTCGGGTTTCATGTACCGCAAACATCTGGCACAGGCACTGGAGCAGGGTTTATTGGAGGAGAAGGAGGTGGACCTGGCTGTACGGCGGGTGCTGGAGATGAAATTCAGGCTGGGCTTGTTCGAGCAGCAGTATGTTGATCCTGATTTTGCTGAACGTGTGATTGGCTGTGAGGAGCATGTGCAGCTGGCGAGAGAAGTGGCACAAGAGGGCATCGTACTGCTGAAAAATGAAGACCATGTGCTTCCGCTTGCTGCACAAGGCATTAAACTGGCTGTCCTCGGGCCGAACGCCAATCATATGTATAACCAGCTTGGAGACTATACGTCACCACAGCCGAGGGAGCAGATTGTCACGGTACTGGATGGCATTACACGCAGGCTTGGAGCCAGCTCGGGTCAGGTGCTGTACGCACCCGGATGCCGCATCAAAGGAGATTCAAGAGAGGGATTCCCGCAGGCACTTGCTTATGCCGAGCAGGCAGATGTGATCGTCATGGTGATGGGCGGATCAAGTGCGCGTGATTTTGGCGAAGGTACGATTGATCTGCGCACGGGTGCGTCCGTGGTGACGGATGATCCGTGGAATGACATGGAATGCGGGGAAGGCATTGACCGTTCGTCATTGAATCTGATGGGTGTGCAGCTGGAACTGGTGCAGGAAGTATATAAACTGGGGAAACCGGTTGTTGTGGTATATATTAATGGACGCCCGATTGCCGAGCCTTGGATTGACGAGCATATTCCAGCGATTGTGGAAGCGTGGTACCCGGGGCAGGAGGGTGGCAATGCCGTTGCGGATATCCTGTTCGGGGATGTGAATCCATCCGGTCGCCTGACGGTTTCCATTCCCAAGCATGAGGGACAGCTTCCCGTGTACTATCATGCCAAGCGGACGCGCGGCAAGAGGTATCTGGAGATGGACCTTGCGCCGCAGTACGCGTTTGGACATGGGCTGAGCTACACGCAATTCAAGTATGACAACGTGAGAGTTACCCCGGAGGTCATCGGGCCAGATGAGCAGGCCGAGGTGCAAGTGGAGGTCACGAACATTGGAGAAGTGGCGGGCAAAGAGGTCGTGCAGCTGTATATCACCGATGTGTCGGCTTCTGTCACCCGGGCAGAGATGTCATTGAAAGGTTTTCGTAAAATTCATCTGGAGCGAGGGGAGACCCGTACGGTAACGTTCCCTGTGCAAAAGGAACATCTAGCCCTGATCGACTCCCGTCTCCAGTCCATTGTAGAACCGGGTGAATTCAAGCTGATGGTCGGACGCAGCTCGGTGGACTGGAGGGCATGCAGTCTGCATGTACAGCAAGTGGAGGTGACCGTATGATTCGAATTCAGCGATTTATTGAAGATATGAAGCAGCGGCAGTGGCTGGATGTGGTAGAGCTTCCCGAGTGGCAGATGCAGCGAGCGCGATATATGCTGCCGGGTGAATATGAGTACGGGGTGGAGGCAGCAGTAACGCAGCCTTTAAATCCGTTAAACAGCACACACGGCACAACTTATTTTCTGAGCAAAACCGTGCAGATTCCTGAGATGTGGCAGGGCCAGGCAGTCGGATTTCTTTTTGAAGCGGGCGGGGAAGGATTGCTCAAGGTGAATGGGGTCCCTTATCACGGACTGGATCGCAATCATTCCTTTGTGCCTCTGCCAATAGAGCGTGTCGGCGCTGAACCGAAGCTGGAGATCGAACTGTATGACCCCATCCCCGAGCCGCATGACCCGCTCAACCGACAAGCGGTGATTCAGCCTCCCATTCAGGGGATACGAGCCGCGCTGGTGCATGTGAATCAACCGCTCCAGAGCCTGATGTACAGCATGATGGTGCTCTCCGAATCGTTGCAGGTTCTGCCGGATAAAGATACTAAGCGCACGCCACTGATCCGGGCAATGCATCAGGTGATGGATGAGATGAATCATGAGCCGCGCCGCTGGCAGGATGGGGTTTGGCTGCAGGAACTGGAGCAGAGACTCGCTCAGCACGTACAGCAGGCAGACCCGGAGCAGTACCGAGGCGGCTTTATGCATCTGGTTGGACAATCTCACATTGATGTGGCCTGGCTCTGGCCTGTACGGGAGACGGTGCGTAAGTCCAGCCGAACGTTCTCTACGATGTGCACACTGATGGACACGTACCCGGATTTTGTGTATTCCCAGAGCCAGCCCCAGTTATATGCTTTTGTGAAGGAGCATTATCCAGAGCTGTATGAACGGGTGAAGGCACGAATTGCCGAAGGGCGGTGGGAGCTTGTTGGCGGCATGTGGGTGGAGCCGGACTTGAACATTCCAAGCGGAGAATCGCTTGTACGCCAGATTTTGTATGGGCAGCAGTTTTATCAGTCCGAGTTTGGCAAACGTTCAAATATCGAGTGGCTGCCCGATACGTTTGGGTATTGTGCTTCACTGCCGCAGATTTTGCGGCTTGCGGACATTCCTTATTTTATGACCACCAAACTAAACTGGAATGATACGAATGTGTTCCCGTATGATCTGTTCGACTGGGTAGGGATTGACGGTACATCCGTGCTGGCTTACCTCAACCATGGTGTGAACGAGCATACACGTCCCAAGGATGTGGATGAACACTGGCAGTCCTTCAAACAAAAGGACGTACATCCAGAGCAGATGCTGCTCTATGGTCATGGCGATGGCGGCGGCGGTGTGACGCATGAGATGGTGGAATTTGCCGAGCGTGCTCACCTGATGGTGGGGCAGCCTGTCAGCAGATTCAGTACGGCCGGGGCTTTTTTTGAAGGCATTGAGGCAGGTGAACCGACACTGCCGAGGTGGCATGGTGATCTGTATCTGGAGCTGCACCGCGGAACCTATACAACCCATGCGAGGAACAAACGAAGTAATCGCAAGGCCGAGGTGCTCTATCGCGAAGCAGAGATCTGGAGCCAGTTCGGGGCATATGACAGCAGGGTTACGCATAACAAGGGAGTGCTGGATGAAGGCTGGAAGCTGATGATGCTGAATCAGTTCCATGACATCATCCCGGGCACGTCGATCCCTGAAGTGTACGTTACGTCTGCTGAGGAGTATACAAAGGTGTTTTCCCTGGGCAATGACGTCCTGCACCATACACTTGGCGCACTCACCAACACCGTTACAACAGATGAAGTACCCGGCACACCGTACGTGATCTTCAACAGCCTTGGCTGGGAGCGCAGCGAAGTAATCTGCATCTCCGGGGGAGCGGAGCTGGCCGGAATGATAGCATATGATTGCCCTGGCAATCGTTTGGTTAGTGGGGCGGAGCAATATGAAGGCGGGGCAAGTATGTATATTCTTGTTCCTTCCATTCCGGCTTTCGGGTACAGCACGATATGGCTGCGCGAGTCGGAGGATTTTATTTCGGTCGCGGAGCAATCCAGATTGGAGCCGGCTGCAGCATCCGAGGTAGTTCACGATAAGGTCAAGACTCTAACGGACTTGGATACAGTGCTAGTGCCATTCGCAGATAACTCGAAAGAACAAGGCGCGGCTAAACTCGAGGTGATTCCTGCTCGATGGGAAACTGCATTTTACACGCTGGAGTTCAACGATTTGGGTGAGATCACGAGATGGTATGACAAAACGGTAGAACGTGAATGGCTAAAGCCGGGAGACAAAGCGAATGAATGGCAGTTTTTCCATGACCGACCGACGTACTGGGATGCGTGGGACATTGATCCGCGATTTGAATCGCAGCGGGCGGGGGCTGTGAAACTGGTATCCAGAGAGGTTGTACAGCGCAGCGCTGTGCAGGATGTGCTGCGTTTTCGCTGGCAACTGAACGATTCGCAGATTAGCCAGGATGTGATTCTGTATCATCATCAGCGCCGGGTGGATTTCAAGACAAGTGTAGACTGGAACGAGAGCCACAAGCTGCTCAAGGTAGCATTCCCGGCAGATTTGGTGGCAGCCAAAGCAACGTATGAGATTCCGTTTGGTGCCTTGGAACGTGCAACCCATAACAATACAAGCTGGGAACGGGCACAATTTGAGGTCTGCGGGCATCGCTGGGCTGATCTTTCGGAGGGTAACAGCGGCATCAGTCTGCTGAACGACTGCAAGTATGGTTATGACATCAAGGATCGGATGATCCGCCTTTCGCTGCTGCGAGCGCCCAAATGGCCGGATGTGCGTGCCGATCAAGGGCAGCATGGGTTCACGTATGCTGTACTGCCGCATGCAGGAGACTGGCGTCAGGCGAGTGTTGTGCAGCGCGCCATGGAGCTGAATCATCCCGTACAGGTCGTTGCGGCGACTCCGCACAAGGGCAACAAACCTTCCAGACACAGCTGGCTTCAATTCCAGAGTGAACATGTCATTCTGGATACGATCAAGGTATCGGAAGACGGAACAGGCACAGTGCTTCGATTCTATGATTCCAGTGGAGGGCGGGAGAAGGTGCAGGTGAAGTGGAATGAACAGCATGTCCGTGCGTCCATCATCAATCTGCTGGAGGATCAGTTGGAGCCGCTTGCCTGTGAAGACGGAGTTTTCGAGCTGACCTTCAGGCCCTTTGAGATCAAATCAGTGAAGCTTGTCCCATTGAGCTGAAGCAGATATTAAGTTGAACGATTCATTTACACGTTAACGGATTATCCATCCAATCATTCGCGGGAGGTACGACATGAAATTAACGAACAAGATCGGTGTCATCGTGGATAGCTTTGGCGTAGGGGTCAGGGAAGGGTTGATCAAAGCCAAGGATGCAGGTGCAGAAGGTGTGCAGATCTATGCGGTGAAGGGGGAGATGGACCCCGAAAATCTGCCTGCTGCGGCACGTAAAGAGCTTCGAAGCTACATTGATGGTCTGGGGCTCGAGATTTCAGCGCTGGTTGGTGATCTGGGCGGACACGGCTTCCAGGTTCAGGCGGATAATGCATGGAAAGTGGAAAAATCCAAGCGAATCGTCGATCTGGCTCTTGATCTGGGCACGAATATTGTCACTACACATATCGGGATTGTCCCTCATGATGCCTCCTCGGAGGTATACGCAACCCTGCACGCCGCTTGCGAGGAGCTGGGGCAATATGCGAAAAGTGTGGGTGCCTACTTTGCCATTGAGACTGGCCCGGAAACGGCTGCTGATCTGAAAGGCTTTCTGGACACACTCTCCACAAACGGAGTGTCGGTCAATTTTGACCCGGCCAATATGGTCATGGTCACCGGGGATGATCCGGTGCAGGGTGTGAAGCTGCTCAAGGATTACATCGTGCACACCCATGTGAAGGATGGTTTGCGTCTGAAAGAGGTTGATCCGCGCGATGTATACGGTGCGGTGGGTTACGCGCCTATGGATCATGACAACATTGCTGAAATGGTCGCTTCGGGTACCTTTTTCCGGGAAGTGCCGCTGGGTGAAGGGGCTGTTGATTTTGATGCGTATTTTGCCGCTCTGCAGGAGATCGAGTATAAGGGATATTTGACTATTGAGCGTGAGGTAGGTCACCAGCCGGAAGTGGATATTCGTAAAGCTGTGCAATTCATTGAGCGATATCGACAATAGGGAGTGGAGCAGATGAAGATTGGTCTGAGCACGTACAGTTTGTTGAATGATCTGAACTCGGGAGCCATGACGGTGCTGGATGTCATTGACTGGATTGCAGCAAACGGCGGCGAGCATATGGAGATGGTCCCTTACGGATATACCGTGGAAGACAATCATGAGCTTGCCCATGCCATTCGGGAGCGAGCCGCAGCTGCGGGCATCGAGCTGTCGAACTATTCCATGCCGGCTAATTTTGTGCAGGAGACAGAAGAGGCTTTTGAAGAAGAGATGGCCCGGGTCAAGAGACATGTGGATGTGGCACACCTTATGGGTGTCCGGCATCTGCGCCATGACGTTACTGCCTTCAGGCTGCCGAAGGAGAGCACAACGATTGCCTGGTTTGAGCAGCATCTGCCGCTGATGGTTAGAGGAAGCCAAATCATTGCGGATTACGCTGCGCAGTATGGAATGACTACTACGATTGAGAACCACGGCTTCAGCGTACAGGCGAGTGATCGGGTACAACGGGTGTTGCACGCCGTAGATCGACCAAACTTCAAAACGACGCTAGATATTGGAAACTTCATGTGTGTGGATGAAAACCCGATCATCGGTGTGATGAAAAATCTGCCCTATGCTTCGCTCATTCATTTCAAAGACTTCTACTTCCGTCCATATGACGAGCATCCAGGGGAAGGGGAGTGGTTCACGACAACCTATGGCAACTTTCTGCGTGGTGCAATTGTAGGTCAAGGGGATATTCCCATTCGCAAAATCGTCAAGCTGATCAAAGACTCCGGCTATGATGGCAACATTACGGTGGAGTTCGAAGGCATGGAGGAATGCAAAGCCGCTTCCAAAATCGCCATGGACAATCTGCGTCGCTTCTGGGACGAAGCCTAGAAATGGGTTGCCAGAGCATGGATTGCAAAGATCAAACAATATGCTATCCCTTCCGGGCCGCGAGATCGCGGCTCTTTTTGACATGTGGAGCAAAGCTTTTTCCAATAAACACCGGAGAGTCACAGGTAAGGCATAAGTTCCAATGATCACAAGTATGGTATACTGAGGATATTCAGCCTGAACATAACTGGCTATGGATAGGAGAGGTACAGATCTATGCAGGTATTTGAGGACTGGAACCAGAAGGTAAAGAAGACCTTTAACGCAACGAATCCCGAAGTGGTGCTGACAGTGACTGAAGCGGGCAACCTGCTGGGGCTGAGTAAAGACCAGATGAAGCTGTATGTTGATAAAAATAAACTCACCAAGGTACCTATTATGAGAAGTGTGCATCGATACCTTTTGTTAAAAAGTGAGATTGATCGTATTGTGAAGGCCTGATAAATCGTTGAATACAAGGCGATGCACCCCTGTTCAACAGGGTACTAACAGAATAGAACATTTACAGCCACTTGACCGATAATGCTCGGAAGAGTGGCTTTTTTTTGAATAGAGAAGATGTGGTGAGAGCAGGGAATATCTTTAGCATATTTGGAGAAATATAGCTCTGTCACGGCTTGCGAATATAGTGGAAAATTTGTGCTTGTCAGCGGACAATGCATTCCTATATACTCTTGTCGCAACCAGCCTGTACCATATGATTAAATGAATTCAAGGAGATGAACAATCCATGGCAATTAGCTTGAATGTGTACCTTGTAACCAACGGGAATGGGCGTGAAGCTGTCGAGTTCTATAAAGAGGCATTTGGTGCGCAAGTGCTTGCAATGCAGACTTTCGGAGAAGGTCCATCCAGTCCGGATCATCCGATTCCACCGGAAGCCAAAGACTGGATTATGCATGCTTCTCTGCAAATTGGGAGCTCGGTGCTGATGTTATCGGATACCCTGCCCGGTATGCCGCACACCATTGGAGATAATATCACGATTACGGTCAATACGGACACGGCTGAGGAAGCGAAGAACATTTTCGGTAAACTTGAAGTGGGCGGTAAAGTGAATATGCCGATTCAGGAAACGTTCTGGAGCCCGGCTTACGGTAATGTAACCGACAAGTTTGGCGTGCTGTTCCAAATCAGTGCAGCAGCAGACCAGGCCTGAGTATCTCGTTAAATGGGGATTGTATCATTTCTGATATGGGAAAACGGATCGGCATACTGCTGAATAAAGGCTGGGGTGTACAGCCAATTCATAAGCAATTGCTAAAAAACCTCCATCAGCTACAAGTAGCGTGGAGGTTTTTCGGGTTACTTTTTTATTAAAAACAGAGAACTACTCTTCCTTCTGAATCTTGGACGGGTTGTTGATTTTGTAAGGCACCGGGTTGCGTGTCAGCTTTTTCTTGATGATTTTTGCTTCAAACGTGAGCACGTCACCGACCTCCAGCTCCTGCTTCTTCATCGTTGCACTATGGCTGGACCACGCTTCACCCACCTCGATCACTTCCGGTTCTGTAATAGTGACGGATTCGTAAATGATGACCTCATCGTCATTATCCGAGAAATGATTCGGTACCGTCGTAAATTCTTTGACCACTGCGCTCATCTTCACTTTGCCATCGGGCAGATCAATTTTGGCGGCTTTGGCCTTCGGTGCCGCTTTGGTTTTAGGTTTGGCTTCTGCATCTGAATCTATAGCTGTACCGCTCTGAGGACCGATGTATTCCTCCACCAGGCCGTCAGGGTCACCCTTGAGTCTGGAGGATGATTCCGTGTTATCATCATCTTCTTCCATATCATACGTACGGGCTGATGTGTCAGCTTGATCAGAGGTATCGGCAGGCTCAGAGGTTTGTTCAATAGCTTCAGCACTTTGGCCTGTTGCATCCTGTTCCGTGCCTGGCTCTGTCCCCGCTCCGCTTAATCCTCGTGTGCTGTAGCCGGAGGCCTGCATTTCTTTCAGATACGAAGGGTGAATACAATGCTTTTGTCCGTTATCCAGCTCGATGACTGCCGTCATGTGATCTACAAAGCCGAGAATGGTGCAGGGCAGATGCTGCCCGTTTCCTTTATAATAGAACGTTTTGAGTTTGGTGGCTTTGGCCGAGATCAGGCCCCACTCCTGACATTTGGCTATTAACTCTTGCTCGTTATCCAGTGCGTAATAATCCGGTGGTTCAATGGTAAAAGCGTATGTCATATCGAATTTCCGCCTTTCAGCTGCTCTTATGTTCATCGTTTCCAAATTAACACCAGTGTATCACAATTAGAACCCCGAAAGATGCAGATTCTGAAAGCTCGGGTGCAGAGGGCTGTGCTATAATTTGATGAAAATGTGAGTTGGAGTCTCTGTCAATGAAATGTCCGTGTATACATGATCTTTAATTTAACTTATACAGCTTAAACAGCTTGAACATATGTGGAGGAAGGATGGTTTTGGTGGAGAAAAAGGTGAATCATCAAGCGCTGTGGCTGGCGGTTGGTTTGGCAATTGGAGCCAGTATCGGTACAGCAACCGGGCAGATCGGGCTGGGTATCGCATTTGGTGCTGCTCTTGGGGTGGTTATCGGTTCAGTGGTTAGCAAGCGAACAGGCGCTGATTCGCATGACATGTTAAGCGAGCATGTGCTGGAACTGCACAAAACGCAGGATTGGGAAGAGGTGCTTCGCCGCTCCCGGGAGCATCCAGTGCTTTTGCTGAAACACAGCACAACCTGCCCTGTCAGCGCGCGTGCGTACCGGGAATTTATGGCTTTTGTCGGCACCAATGCCTCTGACCCGAAACAAAACATGCAGTATCGCATCGTCAAAGTCATTGAGAACCGCCCACTGTCACGCCGTATTGCCGAAGAAACCGAGATTCGCCATGAATCCCCGCAGGTGCTGCTGCTGGATCAGGGGCAGGTTGCAGAGCATACGTCACATGGAAAGATCACCAAGAAACGATTGATGCAGTGGGCGCAGAGCTATTCACTTTAAAGAAAATGAAGCGCCAATCCGGCTCGGATTCCACCATATATACGAGAGACCCGTTTTTTTCAGCTTGCCGCTGAGAAGAACGGGTCTTTTTTACGCTTTTTTTACAGCGGTGGTGGCATATCTTTACCCCCTTTTTACAGCGTTTCGTAATACGATTTTGACTGTAGCAAGGCAGACTCCGGCTTGAATTTATATTGTTCCATCTGAACGGTAGAGAGGATGAAGGGCGCATGGTCAATGATGCAACGATGGTTGGGCTGATTCTCCTGTTGTTTGTAGTGTTCTGGGGATTTGTGAAATTTTGCGAGAAGGCCTGAGGGCAGGGAGGTGAGCTCGAATCATGATTTTTATCGGCATGCTTGTGCTTGTGTTGATTATCTATCTCGGATATGTGCTGGTGAAGCCTGAGAAATTCTGAGGCAGCTGTTCGGACAATGCACCGAAAAACGGAGCGGAGATAAAGGGATGTAAAGGTCAGGGCAATGTTGAGGTTGATTAGGGAGGATATGCAGATATGGGTATCGGTGTAGTGCAAGTTGTGGTAACCTTGCTGGTCATTTTGCTGTTGGTGAAGCCGGCAGGCAGTTATCTAGTGAAGGTGTTTGACAGGCAGCGAACAGGACTTGATCGTGTGTTTGGCGGGCCGGAGCGATTGTTATATCGGTTGATGGGTGTGCGGGAAGAAGAATCCATGGGGTGGAAACAATACGCAGCCGCTGTGCTCATCTCTAATGCGGTCATGCTGACCCTGATGTATCTGGTGCTGAGACTGCAAAGGTTTTTGCCGCTCAATCCGGACGGAATCGAGAATATGCCTGCGGCGCAGGCGTTTAATACAGCGGTATCGTTTATGACCAATACGAACTGGCAGTCGTATACGGGCGAGAACGCCCTGTCGTATCTATCGCAGCTGCTGGCCGTGACGTTTCCGATGTTCACATCGGCGGCTACGGGCTTCGCCGTAGCGATTGCCTTCATTCGCGGGCTGGTGGGACGCAGGGATGATCTAGGCAACTTTTATGTCGACCTGGTTCGGTCGATTACCCGTATTTTTTTACCGCTGAGCTTCGTTGTGGCCTTGTTTCTTGTGTTCCAGGGAGTGCCGCAGACGTTGGCAGGTGCGGTGAATGCAACGACGCTGGAGGGTGCGCAGCAGACGATTACCCGCGGTCTGGTTGCTTCGCTGGAGTCGATCAAACATATCGGAACCAACGGTGGCGGCTGGTTCGGCACGAATGCAGCGCATCCATTCGAGAATCCGACCGGCCTGAGCAATCTGGTGCATATCGTTTGTATGATGCTGCTTCCTACAGCGCTCGTCTATGCGTTTGGTTTGATGGTGAACAACCGCAAGCAGGGATGGGCCATTTTCGGGGCGATGGGTTTCCTGTTCCTCGTCATGCTTACAACCGTGTTTGTGTCGGAGTATCGAGGTGTGCCAGCGCTGGATGCTGCGGGACTGCAGGGCAATATGGAGGGCAAAGAGGTCCGGTTTGGCATTCCCGAGTCGGCTTTGTTTACGGCGGTGACTACAGCAGCAACGACAGGTTCGGTCAACAATATGCATGAGTCGCTTACTCCGCTTGGCGGGCTGGTTTCGCTTGCCCAGATGATGCTGAACAACGTATTTGGCGGGAAGGGGGTCGGTCTGTTAAACGGCCTGCTCTATGTGATCATAGCGGTATTTATCTGCGGGCTGATGGTGGGGCGGACACCGGAGTTTCTGGGCAAAAAAATCGAAGGCAAAGAGATCAAGCTGGCCTGTATCGCCTTGCTGATCCATCCGTTGATTATTCTCGCGCCATCTGCACTCGCCTTGATGCGGCCTGAGGCCGTGGCTTCCATCTCCAACGGTGGAACACATGGGCTCACTGAGGTGCTGTACGCGTTTGCCTCCGGGGCTGCTAATAACGGATCTGCGTTTGCCGGATTAAATGCCAACACGGATTTTTACAATATCACTATCGGTATCGTCATGCTGCTGGGCAGATATGTTTCGATGTTCGCCATGCTAGCGATTGCAGGCTCACTTGCCGTAAAACGGGTTGTGCCTGTCACCACAGGTACACTAAGGACGCATACCCCGCTCTTTGCTGGCATTCTGGTCATGATGATTGTCGTAGTGGGCGCATTGACGTTTTTTCCTGCACTTGCTCTCGGTCCGATTGCGGAGCATCTGGCGATGGTTCGATGAATTTACGTTAAGAAGATGCAGTGAGAAGATACAGTAAGAAGATGCATTGGGAAGATACAGTAAGAAGGTACAGTATGGAGGTGGCATTCACGATGAATGCAATGGAGCGTAAGAAGGAGCAAAACATACAGCGAACGGTTAATGCCGAAGAGGATATAACGCATAATGGCACATGGAATGCGGACCCTGAGTTGCCTGGGGTCAAAACAAATATTGAGCCGCAGCATCAACCCCAAAATAATCTACAGCGTGATCCTGGATCGAAGAGGCCTTTGGACAAACAGATGCTGCTTCAGGCTATGCGTGATGCGTTCAAAAAGCTCAATCCGATGGTCATGATCAAAAATCCGGTAATGTTCATTGTGGAGGTCGGCACGTTCATTACACTGTTATTATGCTTTTATCCAGACTTGTTCACTGCGTCTGATGCAGGTCGGGGGTACAATATTGCTGTATTTTTCATTCTGCTGTTGACTTTGCTTTTTGCAAACTTTGCAGAGGCACTGGCAGAAGGACGAGGCAAAGCCCAAGCGGATACGCTGCGCAAGACCAAATCGGAGACGATAGCCTATTTGGTGCAGAAGGACGGAACTTTGAAGCAAGTCGCTTCGACCCAGTTGAAAAAAGGGGATCTCGTCCGTGTGGAAGCAGGTCAGCTCATTCCAACGGACGGTGAGATTGTTGAAGGCCTGGCCTCTATTGACGAATCGGCCATTACAGGTGAATCTGCACCGGTCATCAAGGAAGCGGGCGGTGATTTCTCTTCCGTAACCGGGGGTACACGAGTCACTTCGGACTACATTATTATGCGGGTGCAGACAGATCCGGGTGAATCGTTTCTGGATCGCATGATCTCCCTCGTTGAAGGGGCACAGCGTCAAAAAACACCGAACGAGATTGCGCTGACAACCCTGCTCGCCGTGCTGACGCTTATCTTCCTGATTGTCATTGTGACGATGGTTCCTATGGCCGATTATCTTGGCATTCATCTGGATCTGGCAACCCTGATTGCCCTGCTCGTTTGCCTGATTCCGACGACGATCGGCGGCTTGCTGTCGGCCATCGGTATTGCAGGCATGGATCGGGTGACACAGTTTAACGTGCTCGCCATGTCAGGCAAAGCTGTGGAAGCCGCTGGTGACATTGACACGTTGATTCTGGACAAAACAGGCACGATTACGTACGGCAATCGTATGGCTTTCGAATTTACCCCGGTGCAAGGTGTGACGACAGCCGAGCTGGCTCAGGCGGCGCTTCAAGCTTCTGTTAGAGACGAGACTCCCGAAGGCCGTTCCGTTGTAGAGCTGGCAGGCAAGCAGGGGCACAGCTGGGCGGAGAGTCATTACGCGGGAGCGGAGAGTGTGGAATTTACCGCCGAGACACGGATGTCTGGTCTGAATTTGACTGATGGAACGAGAATTCGCAAGGGCGCGGTTGATGCAATCAAACGGTATGTAATCTCTGAAGGTGGCCGTGTACCGGGTGATCTGGAGGAGATGGCAGCACGAATAGCCAAAGCCGGGGGGACACCGCTGGCTGTAGCGATCAATAACCGTATCTTTGGTGTGATTTATTTGAAGGACACGGTGAAGCCGGGGCTCAAGGAGAAATTCGCAGAGATGCGTGCAATGGGCATCAAGACCATCATGTGTACAGGAGATAACCCCCTTACAGCAGCGACGATTGCACTTGAAGCGGGCGTGGATGATTTTATAGCGGAGGCGAAGCCCGAGGACAAGATTGCAGCAATCAAAAAAGAGCAGCAGGAGGGCAAGCTCGTCGCCATGACGGGCGACGGCACCAACGATGCTCCTGCTCTGGCGCAGGCTGATGTTGGCCTGGCGATGAACTCGGGAACCATGGCGGCCAAGGAAGCGGCCAATATGATTGATCTGGACTCTGACCCGACCAAGCTGCTGTCGGTCGTCTCCATAGGCAAGCAGCTGCTCATTACTCGCGGGGCACTGACGACCTTTTCCATATCCAATGATATCGCCAAATATTTTGCCATCATTCCGGCCATGTTCATTCTCGCCATGCCGCAGCTTCAGGCGCTGAACATTATGAGACTGGCATCCCCGCAGACTGCAATCCTGTCCGCCTTGATTTTCAACGCCATTATTATTCCGTTGTTGATCCCGATTGCCATGAAGGGTGTGAAATATCGGGCGATGTCTGCCGAACGGCTGCTAGGGCGTAACGTGTTCATTTACGGTTTAGGTGGGGTGATCGTACCTTTTGTGGGTATCAAGCTGATTGATCTGGTGCTGTCGAGTTTGATGTGATTCAGGGTAAAAGTTGCCGGATTGCTTGATTGAAATTGATCCATTAAATCTATTCAGGACGTGATATGTATGAAAATGTTTATACCCGCTTTGCGGTTGTCCGTAGTGTTGATGTTACTCTGTGGTCTTGCCTACCCTCTCCTGACGACGGGAGTTGCGCAGTGGCTGTTTCCAGCTCAGGCGAATGGCAGTCTGATCACACAAGATGGGAAAATTATCGGTTCTTCTCTGCTCGCGCAGGAGGTGAAATCGCCGGGGCTGTTCCAGCCCCGGGCATCAAGTGCTAATTATGATGCAACCGCTTCGGCGGGGTCTAATCGCGCTGTTGCATCCCCGGAATATATTGCCGAGATGAAGGAAAAGCTGGCTACTCTCCGCAAGGAGAACCCTGCATCTACGCTGCATATTCCGGCTGATCTGGTGACGGGTTCTGGCTCGGGGCTTGACCCTGACCTGTCTCCTGAAGCGGCTGAAGCACAGATTCCACGCATTAGCCAGGCAACAGGTATGAGCGAGCAGCAACTGGCTCAGCTTGTGGAGCGGCATACGCAAGGCCGCAAGCTAGGCTTATTCGGTGAACCACGCGTGAACGTTAACGAACTGAATCTGGCTTTGATAAATGCACAGAAGTGAGGAGGCTTCGAGAAGGAGGATACAGTTGTGGAGGACAGCTTCAAACGCAAATCTCCTGAAGAGATGCTTCGTATGATCTCGAAGCTGCACGAGGGTACGCTGAAAATTTACATTGGGCCAATCAGTGGTTCGGGCAAAACCTATCACATGCTTCGGGACGGCAACCATCTGCGTGAGCAGGGCGTAGATGTCGTGATCTGCGCTGTGTCCACGATGAGAAGACCGGAAACGGTAGAACAGCTCGGCGAGCTTGAACGTGTACCCAGCATTCACTGGATAAGACGCAGTGATGGAGCAGAGATGAAGGATCTGAATCTGGATGCTTTGCTGGTGCGCAATCCCGAGGTTGTACTGGTTGACGGGCTTGCCCATCGGAACCGGGCGGGGGCAGCATATGCGACCCGGTTGGAGGACATCCGCTTTTTGCTGCGACATAACATCAGTGTCATGACGACAGTGAATGTATATGAGCTGGAGGGTTACACGGAGCTGGCGAGACAGCTGACTGGGGTAAGAGCTATGCACACGGTACCCGCAGACACGCTTGAGCTTGCAGATGAAGTAAAGCTGATTGATGTTACGCCAGAGACTATTCTGAGTCGTTTAGCCGAAGGGCACCTGCAAGGTCATGGCGATAAGGATGTGTTCCGCCAAGGCAACGTAGGTATATTACGTGAGCTGGCCCTGAAGCTTGTCGCGGAAGGGGTCAATGAGTCTTTGCGTGAGCATAGGGAAGAGCTTGGCCTTCCTGCTACGACAGGTATTATGGAGCGTATTCTCGTCTCCGCACAGTATCACGGGAACGGTTCCATCTACATCCAGCGTGGGCAGCAGATTGCTCGCAGATTGAACGGGAGCCTGCATGCCGTCGTTTTCCGCCAGATGAAACAGCCGCTGAGTAAGGAGGAGGCTGTTTTTCGCCGCAGCATGATGAAGCTGGTGGAGAAAATCGGCGGACATATGCAGGAGACTCCGATCCTGCACCACCGCTATATTCCTGCCGCCTTGGCAGATTATGCGATGAAACAGCAGATTACCCGAATCGTAATGGGGCATTCGCGGCGTACACGCTGGCAGGAGTTATGGCAAGGCTCCATCATTAACTCTTTGCTGCGCCAATTGCAGGGGGTAGACCTGCTGCTGGTGGCGGATCGTGTAGCCTGCGAAGGTGAGAGGGTCCTTCCGGCCAAAGTCAGCGAGGTAGAACCTCGGACCTACCGCAGACTTAGCGAGCAGGAGATGAAGGAACAGATCGGATTGATTCGTCGCGGTACGTTCAAAATCTATATCGGAGCTGCTCCGGGTGTGGGGAAGACCTACATGATGCTGCGGGAGGGCAATGATCTGCTGCGCAAAGGCATCGACGTACAGATCGGACTGCTTGAAACGCATGGAAGGGCAGACACCGTGAAGCAGATTGGCGCACTGTCCATTATTCCGCGGGTGCAGCGCATGTATCAAGGATCGCAGCTGGAGGAGATGGACACGGAGGGCATATTACGAAGCCATCCAGAGGTAGTACTGGTGGATGAACTGGCACATACGAACGTGCCCGGGGGTGCCTGGCACAAGCGTTATGAAGATGTTCTGCAATTGCTGGATGCAGGCATATCCGTCATTGCAACCGTGAATGTGCAGCATCTTGAAAGTTTGAACGATGCCGTGGAGCATATCACAGGGGTTCGTGTGCGAGAGACCGTTCCTGATCGGATTATTCAGTCGGCAGATGAGGTGCAGCTGATTGATGTGGCCCCCGAGGCCTTGCGGCAGCGCATGCGAGAGGGTAAAATCTATGCATCTGCCAAGGTTGAACAGGCGCTTGCGAACTTCTTCAGAATGGGCAATCTGATTGCGCTGCGAGAGCTGGCCCTGCGTGAGCTTGCAGATGTTGTGGATGAACGGCTCGAAGCCCAACAATCCCCACGAACGCTGCGAGGCCCGTGGCGCAAGGAGGAGACTGTGTTTGTCTGTGTCAGCAATGACCGTCATGCTGAGCGCCTGATTCGCCGAGGTTTTCGCATGGCATATCGTTTGAAAGCGGCCTGGTATGTCCATCATGTACACATTGGTACAAAGATAAGCGGCGAGTTGCAGGAGGAGCTCTCCAGTTTGGAGCAGCTTACGGTTCGGCTTGGGGGTTATTTTCACATCCACTACAGCTCCAGGTTGAGGGAAGTGCCTGATATTCTTGCTGCCAAGGCTGCGGAAGTGAAGGCAACCCAGCTTGTAGTAGGGCAGGCGAGGCGAGTCTGGTGGTTGAATGGTCACCGGGGCTCCGGCTCCGTCGTCAATCGGCTTGTACGTCTGTCGAGGCATCGGGATGTATTGATCGTGGCAGATGATGACTATAAATAATGAAGATAATGAAGAGCAGTGGAAGACGAATTGTCTATGAAATAAAGAGGGATTATCTATGAAAGCAGCTGGAATCGAAATTGTCTGATGAAACGGGTGGGAAAGAATTTGTCTGAGTACACTGAAAAGGATGGAGACTCGAGCCGTGTACGTTTTTATTTTCGCTGGAAAAGGGTACCTGCCTATCTATGGGTTACGTTTGGCATCATTCTGTTAACTGTGCTGCTTCATATCATGGGCGTGAGCGATGATCTGGTTAATGTTGCTCTGGTGTACCTGTTCCCCGTACTGGTGAGTGCTGTGTATTGGGGAATGGGGCCAGCTGTGTACGCGGCCACCTTGAGTGTAGTTATGTTTGATTTCTTTTTCGTCCCGCCATATTTAAGTTTTACGGTAGAAGATCTGCGGTATCTGATCTCGTTCGTCGTATATCTGGCTGTCGCCGTCATGACGGCGAGCCTTGCAGGCCGATTGCGGCAGCAGCTGGATCGGGTTAAATCACGTGAAGCAACGACAAATGCGTTGTACGATCTGAGCCGTCAGATTACCGCAATTAGCGATCTGGATACTTTACTGGATAACATGACAAGCCATATATCACGGATGCTGGGTAGCAAGGCGGTCATGTATCTGCCTGATCCTCAAGGGGAATTGAAGCTGTGGGTGAGCAGTGGGTCTGCAGCAGCAGATTCGGAAAAGAGTATCTGGGGAAGCCATTCCTCGGAACTGGCGATCGCGGGTTGGGTGTACAAAAACGGGCAAATCGCGGGCCAAGGCTCGACTATGCTCGGGAAGTCCTCCGGGCTGTATATTCCGCTGCGGACAGAGGATCACATCCATGGCGTGCTGGCGGCAGACATGACCGCAAGCGAGATAGAGAAGCGGCAGGAGCAGCGTCTGCTGCTGGAAGCCTGCGGCAGTCTTGCGGCTGGAGCTATCGCGCGGGTGAAGCTGGCGGAGGAGGCTCGTCTGGCTCAGGTGACTGCTGAATCGGAGCGGATACGAACCGCGCTGCTGGATTCCGTGTCCCATGAGCTGCGCACACCGCTGACCGCGATTATCGGCTCGGCCACAGGGCTGATCGAGAATGATCAACTTTTTACAGCCGAGGATCGAAAAGAATTGACCAGCAACATTCGCGATGGTGCATTGCGTATGAATCGTCTGGTGACCAACCTGCTCGGTATGGTGCGACTGGAGAGCGGCATGCTGCAATTGAACCGTAAGTGGTGCGATGCAGGTGATATGATCAGCATTGTGCTCGCGAAGATCAGGGAATTCAGTCCTCAGCGAGAAATTACGGTGCAGCTGCCGGAGGAGCCGGTCTTTTTTTACGGAGATGAAGTGCTGCTGGAGCAGGTGCTGGTGAATGTCGTTAGCAATGCGATCAAGTATTCGCCTGAGGGAAGCAAGGTCACCATACAGGTGAGTGAGGATAAAAAAGAGGACACATTGATCCTCATCGTGGATGATCAGGGGATTGGAATTATGGAAGCGGAGCGGCATAAAATTTTTGATAAGTTTTATCGCTCTCCATCTACGCTCCATATAACGGGAACGGGGCTCGGTCTTGCCATCTGCAAAGGAATTGTAGAAGTTCATGGAGGGACGATCCAGGCTGAGACTAACCCGGACGGAGGAACAAGAATACGTATAGATTTGCCTGCGGGAGCGGAAGAATTACCGTTGACCTGTTCAGTGCAAGGAGAGGCTGGAGAATAGATGAACACTGCATCAGGGGCCCGCATTCTGGTGATTGATGATGAGCCGCAGATTCGCAAACTGCTGAAAGTGACCCTTCAGGCTCACCAATATGAGCATTATGAATGTGTGGATGGAGAAGAGGGCATCGTGCAGGCGAGCATCGTTCATCCCGATCTGATTATTCTCGATCTGGGCTTGCCCGGCATATCGGGCATGGACGTGCTTCGCCGGATACGAGAGTGGTCACAGGTGCCGATTATTGTACTTACAGCGAAGGATCAGGAGGCGGATAAAATTGCAGCACTGGATGGAGGGGCAGATGATTATGTGACCAAGCCGTTTGGCATGGGTGAACTGGTTGCCCGGATTCGGGTGGCGCTGCGCCATGTCGCCAAAACAACGGATGAACCCGTACTGCGCTTCGGATCACTGGTTATGGATCTGGCCCTTAGACAAGTTGAGCTGGATGGGGAACAGATCAAATTAACGCCGACGGAGTATGAAATGCTCAAGGTGCTGGCCTCTAATGCAGGCAAAATTATTACGCAGCGTCAGCTTTTGCAGCAAGTGTGGGGTGCGCATCATCATGAGTCAGACAGCCACTATCTGCGGGTTTATGTGGGCCATTTGCGCAAAAAGTTAAAGGAAGACCCCACCCGTCCTACATTTATCCAGACCGAGCCCGGGATAGGGTACCGTTTTTTATTACAGGATGAACCATAACAAGCAAAAGCGCCGTTTCCGGGTAGTCCAGAAACGGCGCTTATTGATTTATGAAGTGAATTTAGGCAGCCAGTCGCCGTGGGCTTCAATCAAATCGTCGCACATGGCTACGATGTCATCCATGGAGAGCTCGGCAGCTGTATGCGGGTCAAGCATGGCGGCATGATATATATGTTCTTTTTTACCCGTCATCGCGGCTTCGATTGTAAGCAGTTGTGTGTTAATGTTGGTGCGGTTCAGTGCTGCCAGCTGAGGCGGCAAATCTCCGATGGTTGTCGGGCTGATACCGGAACCATCGACCAGACAAGGCACCTCGACACATGCTTCACGCGGCAGATTGGTGATGAGTCCGTTGTTCATGACGTTGCCGCCGATTTTGTACGGACGATCCGTCTCCATTGCTTCCATAATATGCGAGGCATATTCACGGCTGCGCGTATGCTGAATATTTTCACTCGCAAACAGCTTCTCCCGCATTTCCTTCCATTCTGCAATCTGGTTTACACAGCGGCGTGGATATTCATCCAGCGGAATGTTGAAACGTTCGATCAGCTCCGGGTAGCTGCGTTTGATAAAATACGGATGATACTCCGCGTTATGCTCGGAGGATTCTGTGACATAGTAACCAAAGCGGTGCATCAGCTCATATCGTACCATGTCGTCATGGGTTTCCTGCTGCTTCTGTCTCGCAAGGCGTTTGATTTCAGGATACAGATCGACGCCATCCCTTGTCACCTCCAGCAGCCATGCCATGTGGTTAATGCCTGCGATTTTAGCAACGACACCTGTCTGATCCATTCCGAGCGCATCGAACAAGTGGGGTACGCAGACCTGTACGCTATGACACAGTCCTACCGTTTTAATGCTCCCATGCACATTCATGACGTTGGTGAGTACAGCCATCGGGTTGGTATAATTCAGGAACCAGGCATCCGGACATACCTCTTGCATGTCGCGCGCAAAGTCGAGCATCACCGGGATGGTACGCAGGTTGCGGAAAATGCCTCCAATGCCGAGGGTATCGGCAATCGTTTGACGCAGGCCGTATTTCTTCGGTATTTCAAAATCCGTGATGGTGCATGGATCATATCCGCCGACCTGAATGGCATTGATTACATATTTGGCTCCGCGCAGCGCTTCCTTGCGATCATGATATGTTTTGACGGAACAGCGACTGCCCAGGGATTGCGCCAGGCTTTTTAACAAGCGCTCCGAGTCACTTAGACGCTCGGCATCAATATCAAACAAGGCTAATTCAAAGTCCTGCAGGGCCTCCGTCATCATGACATCACCCAATACATTTTTTACAAAAACGGTGCTGCCCGCACCGAGAAACGTAATTTTGTTCATCTCAAGTTCATCCTCCCTGAAAAAATGTTGTACCCCAACTATAGGCCGAACAGGCCCGTATCACTATGGCTCAACCCCTCTCAAACATGGCATAATCCCATTTTTGTTCCCGTTTTCAGTCCAAATTTGCGTTATACAGCTGTTATAATTTAAGGTGAAGTAAGTGAGGGGAATTGTAATGAAGTAAATGAGGTTAGACGTAGTGAAGTGAGAGGGATTATGTATGTAAGTTTACGTCCAAGGCTGCATGACTGCTGCATTGAGAGGAGGAGAAGCATGAGCCGGAAAATAGAGATGAACGTGGTTTCTGCGGGCTGGACGCAGATGGAGCTGGTTTTGTTATTTTACGGATGGGAAGCGTGTGATTCTGCCCATTACTGGGGGCCGGGTGTTCGGGATTCCTATATTGTGCACTACATCCATGAAGGCTTCGGCACAGTGTATATGGGGGATCGGGAGTATCGTCTGACTAAGGGAGAGGGCTTCATCATATTGCCTGACACGGTCATCCATTATGAGGCTGATGCGCACGAGCCCTGGACTTATTCATGGTTTGGCTTCAAAGGCGTGCAGGCCAAGGCGTTTATGCAGCGTGCGCAGCTAAGCGCCGAGCATCCGGTATTCAAGGCGCGTGATGCTGAAACGATGGCGCTTTTATATGACGAGATGGTTCAGGCTGGAGCGAGCCCCCTTCCGGGAGGGGATGTGCTTCATCAGAGTTTGTTATATCGACTGATCGCGGCTTTGATATCTTCCGCCCCTGCCAGTGCTGAGGATCGCCAGCTGCTTTCGACCAAAGAAACTTATATTCGGCAGGCTGTGCAGTTTATGGAGAACCGCTACAGCCAGCGCACCTCTATTCTGGATATTGCTCAGGCTGTCGGACTGGACCGAACATATTTATCAGGTCTCTTCAAAGAACGATACGGCAAGTCACTTCAGGCCTTTTTCCTGGAATATCGTATGAACCGTGCAGCGGAGCTGCTTCGCAACCCTGCCCTTTCTGTCAGTGAAGTAGCACATTCTGTTGGTTACACGGACCCGCTTTTATTTTCCAAAATGTTCAAGCGTGTGACAGGTGTATCCCCAAAGGGCTCACGGGGGTCGTGAATTCGTAATTAGCGGTATCCAAGATTTTAATTTTGAAATAAAAGTTTTGAACATTAATCGGCATGCCGCTATACTGATACAGAAGTGCTATCCTTTTTGTGTAATTTTTAAATTGGTACTACGACTTAATTGAATATGTGGAGCTTGGTGCTCTGCCCGCTGGGGCAGAAGCTTAAAAGGGAAGTCCGGTGTGATGCCGGCGCGGTCCCGCCACTGTAACAGAGGAGTCTAGCAGCATATCCACTGGTCTGGAACAGACCGGGAAGGAGCTGTTATGACAATGACGCTGAAGCCAGGAGACCTGCCAGGTTTGACAAACACAGCAGTACCCTACGGGAGATAGGAAGGTGTTTAAAGAGCATGATTTTTTCTGAAAATCTGTTTATTTAAGGCGTCCTTATCCAGTACAACGGAGAGGGACGCCTTTTTGGAATGCACAGAAAATGGCGGTATATGTATGCATTACATCGGGAAGGGCGTTTTGTTCATTGGGCAGGTACATCATTAAACGATTATTACAGCTGGTCGCCGTTCTGTTTGGCATTACATTTCTGACGTTCCTGTTAACGTATCTGTCTCCGGGAGACC
This sequence comes from Paenibacillus sp. JGP012, assembly GCF_014203995.1. Taxonomy (NCBI): domain Bacteria; kingdom Bacillati; phylum Bacillota; class Bacilli; order Caryophanales; family Paenibacillaceae; genus Paenibacillus; species Paenibacillus sp. JGP012. The sequence continues at coordinate 117,052 of NZ_JACHKG010000014.1, forward strand.
CTGCAAGGTTAATGCTAATGTCCACGGGAGTTACGCCTTCGGATGAGCTCGTCAGACAGGTGCGGTCTGAACTGGGGCTGGATCAGCCATTTCTGGTGAGATACGGAACGTGGCTTGCACAGGTGGTTACCGGAGACTTTGGTACCTCATATAAATATGGACGCCCGGTTCTGGACGTTTTGATGGCAAGACTGCCTGCTACGCTGCGGTTAACAGGAAGTGCGATGCTGCTCGTTATTCTGATCTCCTTTCCGTTAGGGATACTTGCGGCTGTGCATCGGAACCGGCTGCTGGACGCTGTGATTCGGCTGTTTTCGTTTGCCGGTCTGTCGATGCCCGGCTTCTGGCTGGGCATGCTGCTGATGCTGGTGTTTGGTGTGCAGCTGAAGCTGCTGCCTGTTATGGGAAGCTCGGGCTGGACAAGCCTTATTCTGCCTGCAGTCACACTGGCTATTCCGTTGATTGCCCAGTACAGCAGGCAGATTCGCGTGGTTCTGCTGGAGGAGACCAGCCAGAATTACGTGGTGGGAGCAAGAGCAAGAGGGGTAAAGGAGTCGATCATTATGTGGCGACATATACTGCCCAATGCCATGCTGCCGATTGTAACCCTTCTGGGTATGACAACCGGAGCATTGCTTGGCGGGGCAGCGATTGTGGAGAGCTTGTTCGTATGGCCGGGCGTAGGCCAGATGGCGGTGGATGCGATTTTTACACGGGATTATCCGTTGATACAGGGGTATGTCATGTGGATGGCGATCATCTATGTCACATTGAACCTGCTTGTTGATCTGTGGACACATCTGCGTGATTCGCGCATTCAACTGGATGTGGATGTCTAGATGCGCAGCATTCGATGGATGCTGACGGAGCGTCGCACATTTATGTTTCTGCTGTCTCTGACCGCAGGCTGGATCATTCTGGCTATCGTGGGTCCGCTATTTGCGCCGCATGATCCACTCGCTGCGAATTTTACCCAGGTGCTGCAGCCGTCCAGCCCGGAATATCCGCTTGGTACAGACCAGCTCGGGCGCTGTGTTCTGTCCCGTCTGCTCTATGGAGCGAGGACGTCGCTGCTGCTTACGTTCATGATGATCGGTATTGTATTCACTCTCGGTGTTGTGATCGGTACAATTGCCGGTTTTGCAAGAGGGGTGACGGATACAATCATGATGCGGCTGTGTGATACGCTGATGGCGTTTCCGGGATTGATTTTTGCCATTGCTGTGGTCGGTATGTTGGGTCCTGGTCTGTTTAATACCGTCGCGGCGCTTTCCGTTGTCTGGTGGGCAAAGTATGCGCGGATGGCTCGAAGTCTGGTCATTTCTCTTCAGCAAAAAGAATTCGTCACCACCGCAGCCTTCAGCGGTGCGCGTAAAATACAGATCATCGGCAGAACGATACTGCCCAATATGCTGTCGCCCTTAATCGTAATGGCCATGATGGATGTAGGTGGCATGATGCTCTCTATCTCGGGCTTGTCCTTTCTTGGACTTGGCGCACAGCCTCCAGACCCTGAGTGGGGAGCGATGCTGAATGAAGGCAGGCGATATTTGCAGACAGCGCCGTGGCTTCTAATTTATCCGGGGCTGGCGATATTCAGTACCGTGATCATTTTTAATTTGCTGGGAGACAGTTTGCGAGATGTGCTTGATCCCAAGAAAAATACAGCGTAACAGGGGGAAGTAAAGGCATGAGCAAGGTTCAAAGAATAGGGTTGTTTGCTCTCATATCCATGCTGGTGGTTCTGGTGCTGGCTGCTTGCGGCACCAATCCAAATTCATCGGCTTCATCATCATCGAATGCAGCAGAGAATGCGGGAAAATCATCAGGTGCAGATGCGGGCGGCACAGGTACTGCAGGCAAGAAATCACATCTGAATGTGGCATTGTTCTGGCTGGGCAGCAGCCTTGATCCTGCCGAGGAGTGGAACGGGTGGACGCTGGCACGGGCTGCGATCGGGGAGACGCTGATCCAGTTCGATGAACATATGAAGATGGTTCCCAAACTGGCGGACAAGTGGGAGCGAGTCGACGACACAACGTGGCATTTCCACATTCGTGACGGGGTTACATTTCATAATGGCAATCCGGTAACGGCTGACGCGGTCAAAAAATCGATTGAACGCTCCATCTCGCTGAATGAGCGAGGTCAATCTACACTGCCGATTGCTTCCATGACGGCTAAAGGGCAGGACCTTACGATGAAAACCACAGAGCCGGATGCCTCTCTTCTGGGCAACATTGCCGAGCCGCTGTTCATTATTGTAGATACCAGCGCAGATACGTCGAAGTTCAAGAGTGAGCCGATTGCTACCGGGCCGTTCATGGTTACCGGATACACTCCGGACCAGGAGATCAAGGTCAAAAAGTATGAAGGATACTGGGGCGGTGCGGCTGACCTGGACACGATGACCTTGAAGTATATCAAGGATGACAGCACACGTGCGCTCGCGTTGCAATCAGGGGAGATTGATGTAGCAAGTAATATAGGTCGCAGCAGCATGTCTCTTTTTCAGGACAAAACACAATATACGATCGATGAAATTCCTAGCCTGCGTACACAGTTCGTATGGTTTAATACGACTCATCCGTTGCTGAGTGATGTGAAGGTTCGCCGTGCCATCTCTTACGGGATTGATCGGGAGATGTATGCAAGTACGCTGGTTGGTGGACAGGCAGCCAAAGGGCCATTTACATCTGCCTTGCCTTTCGGGTACGACAAGATCAACGGATATAATTATGAGCCTGCAAAAGCAAAACAACTGCTGGATGAGGCAGGCTACAAGGATACAGACGGGGATGGAATTCGGGAGAAGGATGGGAAAAAGCTGTCTCTACAGCTCATTCTTAACTCGGCGTATGAGTCAGATTCCATTGTGGCGACGGCAATGCAGTCTCAGCTTAAAGAGATTGGCGTCGGACTTGAGCTAACCTCGTATGAAGATCTTACGGATCATCAGAAAAGTGGAAATTATGATCTCGCCCTGACGAGCATCAATACGGGGATTACGGGTGATCCGCAGTATATTCTTGACTTTTATTTCAAGACCGGGGCAGAGTGGAATGTTGGCGGGTACAGTAATCCGAAGCTGGATGACATCATTCAGCGTCTTCATTCGGAGTTTGATGTAGAGAAACGGTACGCCCTTGCCGCAGAAGCACAGCAGATTATTCTGGACGATGCCGCATATATGTTTGTGACCTATACACCGATTAATATAGTCAGTAAAAGTAATGTAAAGGGTGCAACGATGTACCCGATTGACTTCTATCTGCTGGATCGCAATATCAAGGTTGAGCAGTGAGCATGTCAGGACGAGTGGCAGGGATGCCCTTGCTTGAGGTAACGAATTTGTCTGTCAGCTATAAGGAGGACACTGCTTCCTTGCACAATGTATCCTTTTCCATGAACCCGGGGGAGATCATTGGCATCGTAGGTGAGAGCGGCAGCGGGAAGTCCACCCTGCTTAGGGCAGTGCTGGGACTGCTTCCAGCAGGCGGGAGATATACGAGCGGAGAGATTGTTTTTCGGGAGCAGATGCTGTTCAGTAACAATACCCGGAAGCAGGATTGGCAGAGGGTGCGCGGTAAACAAATAGCGATGGTGTTCCAGGACAGCGGGGCATACCTGAATCCGATTCGCAGTATCGGGAGCCAGTATGTGGAGGCTATTCGTGCTCATCTTCCGATATCCCGCAAAGATGCTCAGGAGCTGGCTGTTCGGACATTGGCGAGTATGGGGCTGAATGATCCTGAACGGGTGATGCGTTCCTATGCTTCCCAGCTTAGTGGCGGGATGAAGCAGCGCACTGCAATCGCAATGGCGGCTTCGCTGGAGCCTGAGCTGCTGCTGGCAGATGAGCCCACCAGCGCACTGGACGTTACCACCCAGAACGAAGTGCTGAGCGAATTGAGCAGACTCTGTGGTGAACAGGGAACAGGCCTGATTATGGTGACACACAATATGGCTGTTGCGGCTCATATGGCTGACCGCATCGGTGTGATGCTGGATGGCAGACTGGTGGAGCTGGGAGATACGATGGACGTCATATCTTCTCCCTCGCATGAATACACGCGTAAGCTGCTGGATGCTGTACCTGAGTTGGAGGAGGATATGCATGACGGATAACCGATGGCCCATTTTGAAGTTAAATCAGGTATGCAAAACCTATGACTTGAAGGGGCAGCAGTCCGTTCAGGCGCTGCAAAACATAAATCTGGCATTATATCCCGGGGAATGTCTGGGGATTGTCGGACAGAGTGGAAGCGGCAAAAGCTCCCTCGCGAAATGTATAACTCAACTGGAACAGGTGACTTCAGGGGAAATCTGGTATCGTCAGCAGGAGATCACCCGTCTGAAGGGTGAGAAGCTGCGGCAGATGCGCAAACAGATTCAGATGGTGTTTCAGGAGCCTGCGGCAATATTTAACCCGCGTATGAAGGTAGGCAGGTTTATCTGCGAGCCGCTGTTGAATTATAAAATGATGAAGCGGGAGCAGGCCGTTCAGGAGATGCTGGTCTTGCTTGAGCGAGTCGGTTTGTCTGCTGCGGATGCGGATAAATATCCGCATGAGCTAAGCGGTGGGCAGCAGCAGCGAGCGGTCATTGCTCGTGCGATCGGTTTGCGTCCGGATGTCATTCTGTATGATGAGGCTACTTCGGCGCTTGACGTTTCCATTCAGCAGCAGATTCTCGATTTGTTGGTCGAGCTGCGAAGGGAGACAGGAGGTTCCTCCATTTTCATCTCACATGATCTTGCGGTGGTGCAGCAGGTAAGTGACCGTATTGCTGTAATGCATGAAGGGAAAGTGGTGGAGATTGTGGACAGCTCCAAGCTGACCAGTTCGGCGAATCATGAATATACCCGAAGTCTGATGTCCTCCGCATTATCCCTGCGAGCATTGAGAGACAGGGTGCAGATGCGGGAGCGTATAGAGGTTCTGGCAGGCAGTCGATAGAATAAGCCGATGATTTAAAAGGTACAAGAGAACAGTGTTATCCGAAGTGAGTTCATGAGATGCATGAACTTATTCTGGATAACCCTGTTGATGTGTCAGACGTATATATTCCGATCTAAACCTGAATGGACATCTTATATTTATACATGACTATATCTCATCTAAAGTGATCCTGTAGTACGATGCCTGCTTAATGTGGCACCTGAGACTGGAAGTCGCTGCGGCTGGACTGACTTGCATCATAGAAGAGGATATCCCCATCACTGAGCGGCCACCTGTCGCCGTTGTTGTTGGCAGGTGAGCGATCAAAGCCTTCTAATTGCCACTGGTTCATGAGCGGGGCATGGATATACTGTAAATGCGGTGCCGCTGTATTACCGTTGCGTAAACTTTCGATATTAAAATTAACGATGATGTACCCGTTTTTCAAAAATAGTTTCGATTTTTCATCTAACGTATTTTCCCTGGCCAGAGTTTCCAGATTAGTACCCTTGGGCACAGCATACACATCGGCTGGTAGACTGTACTCTCCATACCACCGCTGAATCGCGGCGTTGGCCCGATCTGCATTGACACTTGCGGGCAGGTTCGTCTTGGGGCCAATGAGGGTACGGATTGGCGCCGTCAGAATCATCCAGTCGTAACGTCCTGTCCATGTTTTCTGATGCGAAGTCTGGGTGACCACCTGTATCATATGCTCCGCTAACGATTTCCGGCTTCGTTCATCTGCAGAGAGTTCATAAGTATATTCGTAACGTGCTGCATCACTTAATTCTGTGTCAGGCACATTGCGAAGCCGTGAATTCAGAACAACAAAACGTTTCTCTATATCCTGCACAGAACCAATTCGGATCAAACGCTCCTGTCCCCGATGATAATAGAGATCCACATCCTGACGGGAAGCCCCATCCTTACTTATAAAGGAAAACGTGGGTGTAATCCGAATGCCGTCCTGTTTGCCAAACATATTGCCTTTTGTTTTGAGGTCAAACTTGAAGTGATAACCTGTTTTCACGGATGCATTCGCAAAACCCTGCACCGGATGGCTTCCGGGGCGGATGGGCAGCACAAATGGTGCAAAATTGCTTCTGGGGTCACCATCGATGTTACGGAATCCTGTCCAATAGCTATTACCCGTATGCTCGGAGCTGCCAGGGACTTGGCGAAATACATTCTCCCAGCTGTAGTCGGAGATGTCGGTGACATGAAAATCATACAATCTTCCAATCACATCTACAGGTATTCTGTCACTTGCCGTATGGTGGGCCAGATTGGTGTTGGCGTCGGGCTGCTCTGTAAAGTCGACTGGTGCATTCTCGGCTATGTTGCGAAACTCAATCGTATAGTTCCCTTCATCCACCCACACCGGAAGATAAAAACTCGTGTCCAACTGCTGTACGGGGATGTCTATCCATGTATGAGATGGGATGAAGCGTGCCCGATCGGCAGTGTATACATCAAACGGGAAGCGGACCTGCTTTATTCTGAAATATTTGGCATAGTCCTTGTTTCCGTAGCCGGGATAACTGGCAGCATTCAGATGCTGCCCCGATGTAGGGGTACGTACAATAAATTCACGCTCCAGAATAAGTGCAGCTCGGGTAGGATCAGGTACCGTTCTCTGATTATGCGGTTGATCGTCTGACACCCAAGCGTAGTTGACGACAGGAGTGTGAACAGTAACCGTGTTGATGCCGTTGATCGGCAGCACTTTGTCGGCTCCACCGTTCACGTTGCCAGGCAGCAGTTCGTAGTAGATCTGGCCCGAGCTTTCCGTGTTCGCCTTGTTAGGCAGGGAACTGCTAATTCCAAGATTCGGTGTGTACAAGACGTCCCGCCCAATCGTTGTAGGTGGCGGGATATGAGATGGTGTCGGGCCATCACGGGTTGTTTCCGCATCATTCATAATGGTTGCATGGTTAAACTTCACCAAGTCATTTTTCACAGTACTCTGCGGTGTGTTGGCTTCCGCCATTCCTTTCAATACGTCTGTATGATCCGGTACATCCGGGGGTGCATTCAGGCTACCTGTTAGCTTGGTAGGCGTGTATGATATGGTGGTGGTTTGTCCTGGCTTTACATGACTTGCAACAGAGGAATCGTTTCTGGATTCCAGCGCAGGTGCAATATAACCGGATGGATTCATCGTAATGGTTTCACCCGGCAGAGCATAATTCTTCATCGTAGCTTTGGCGATTTTGTACACTTCAAGATTGCTGATGGCCCAGTAGGAGTAGTCTCTTGTAATCTGGAAGCTGTATGGCTTCGTCACCGTATCGTTTCTGGGCTCAGGGGTGCCATCCGTGCAGCCTTGGTCATCGCATATCTTTGGTCCAGGCACAGTCCATTCTCTAGCATAGGAGATTGTAACGTTGCAGTCATAGGTAACTTTGCCGCTCATTTTCGTCCAAGCTTGTTTGAACAGATACTGATCGGCGAAGGCATTGGTGTAGAGAGACTCGGACGTTGGAATGCCTTTTAATACATTGAATATCTCATTATCTCTGTTATCTGACTTTATAACACCTGAAGCGTTAGGTTCGAGGTCAATCATGTTCATCGTTGTCCCTGGAGTTGGTGCTCCAATACTCGGAGTGCAGCCTCCACTTCCACCGCCACCGGTTTCCGTTTCCTGTTCAACACCCACGGCTGTTCTGGTCGTTAATTCGAATCCATCCTTTTTCCACAAAACCGTGATAAATGTCGTTCCTTTGCTGACTGCCTGCACCAGTCCCGAGCTGCTCACGGTTGCCACTGCGGGATTGGAGGACTCCCATGTGGTCGTTCCTCCACTGCCAGTGTTCACATTGGTTTCAGCACCAAAGCTGCCATCCCCGGTTTTGGTTTTGACGGTAGCTTGCAGCTGTTTCGTCTGGTTTAAGCTGATTTGTCCCCCGGGCGTGAGGTTGATTTCTTTGGTTATTTCGGCTTGGCCGAACCAATAAAGATCTGTGAAAAATACGTAGTCTGCAGAATATTTAGGTGGATTATAGGGTCTATAAGCTGTAGGTTCTATATTGCCACCTATCTGCATGTTAAATTTAGCCCTTTTCTCAGTAAATGATTCAACGTTTAGCAAGATTGGTTTTCCTACTTCGTAATATGCTGTATTGTCCATATATTTTGGAGAAAGCGAAGAGGAAGTAATATCACTTATACTGTATGTCTCATCATTTCTGTCCATATAGAATTGAGCTTGGTAACTAGGAGCCTCTAATGATAAATCGATACAGACAACTGAAGAAATAGGTTTATTAGTAGAGGGATTATTACTTAGAGTTTGACCATTACATTCCCCATCCACTCTCCAGCGCATATTATCTAATTGATAGATATATATGCCAATGTTTGTGAAACCTTTTCCTTCCACAGGCACTATTTTCTTTTGGATTTTGGCAGGTGAAGAAGGTTCGAAACGTGTAGGTTCTAATATTGGTTTAGTCCCTGGCCCCCCTGCTGCAAAAACCACAAAGGTCGAAAAAGGAAGCATTATCAAAATAATTGCCACAATTAAAATTTTTTTAGATACGGATGTTGAAAACATATTATATCATCCTCTAACTTCAGTTTAGTAAGTGGGCATTAATCTAAAAATAGTTCCATCCTTAAGAGTAATGAAAATTCCTGGTCTAAGTTCCTTGTCAAAATGTAATAAACCAGCCCCCCAATAAATTGGATTGTTCACGGTAAACACTCCCTTTGGACCAAGATATTCGTCAATGTGTTTTGCTCCATAATCTTTAAAAGCTTTGGTACTTGGTGAAGTTAGAGTGTTAATGGTAGGTGAATTTATCAGGCTTCCACCCTGTAGCTGATTCATAGATTTCTTGATATTGATTTCAAATTCAGAAAACGAGTAATATGCTCCTCGTAAAGGTTTGTTTTTTTCATCGACAAAAATAGGAAAGTAAATACTACGAGCTTCGTCCTCCACATATGGATTCACAATAATCCAATTCTTTATCTTTAAATCTGCATAATTAGTTACAGTAACCAGCTCTTGATTCCGAATTTTTGAGAAATCGCCAGTTATCTTGCTGTAATCATAAGATTCTGAGAATTTTTCAGGTCCGGGTTTCTGATACCTAGGTGCGATTACACTCAGATTAGTACCCGTCAAACCTACCTGTCGCAGTTCATTCAAACCTTGAATATCTGATGGCTTCGTTTGGGCAGTGGAGGCGTACCGGGCGATCAATACAGCAACCTCGGCACGGGTTGTGGTACGATCCACACCAAAGGTTTTATCATTAGCAACGCTCATGAGTCCTGTTCCGAGAGCGACAGCAACTGCATTTTTGTGTGAATCTGACAGCTTGCCTGTAAAATATTCCTTCGCAGGAATTACCGTGTTGGTGACATCGGAGAGCGCCTGTCCATAGTCTGAATTCACCACGCTCAATCCTTGTGTCAGCCAGTCAGCCATTTCACCTCGACTCAATGGAGCCTGAGCATCCAGTTTACCCTTGTAGCTGGAAGGATGAATAAAACCTTTTGCTATAGCCGTGGAAACGCTACTCTTGGCCCACTCGGGCACATCCGTGAAATTATTCGGTTCAGGCGTCTGCAGCTCCGGCTGATCAGTCAAACGTGCTAAAATACTGGCCATCTCTGCTTTGGTCACTGGAGCTCCTGGTTTGAACGTGCCGTCTGTATATCCCTTGAAATAACCCTGCTCTACTGCTGAATAAATCGCTGTCGATGCCCAGTGGGAGGCGGGTACATCCTTGAAGTTGCTTGCATCTTGTGCGGCTTTTGCAGAACTGTAGCCCACTGTGCCTGCAATTCCTGCAATGCCTCCTGTCAATAGTGCAAATGCGGTTAAACTGGAAATGATCTTTCTTCTCATGAATCCTACCCCTCTCGATAAAAGATGCTGACGCTGTTATGTACTGTTTAGGTTTATACACACTAAATTTGTAATAATAATTAACATTCTACCATGTATTACTAATCTATTGGCACGAATTATCACCGAAACGCCCCCTTGTCAGGATAAATAGATGAATGCTGAGGACCCTGTGTCTCTTCAAAAAACAACAAAAAAGGCCATGAATCCGCAGATTCACAGCCTTATGCTTTAAGGTCCAAAACAAAATTTATGTAGTTGATGCATCAATACATAAATTATACTCGATTTCCAAACATTTGAAAAGACTTTTTACGCCAATTCAAAAATATAGTCAGGCAATCGGTGTTCCATTGGGCAAGGGATGATCCGGTGAAAGCAGGACTACGTCTCCTTCGCCAGGCACACCACCCAGTACAAGTACCTCAGAGACGAAGCCCGCAATCCGTCGCGGCGGAAAATTAACGACAGCAACGACCTGTTTGCCAATCATCATGTCCGGCGAGTAGCGGTGGGTAATTTGAGCACTGGAATTTTTAAGACCAAGCGGCCCAAAATCAATTTTCATTTTAATTGCAGGAATACGCGCCTTCGAGAAGGCTTCGGCCTCCACCACAGTACCTACTCGAATGTCATGCTGCATAAACTCTTCAAACGTAGCCATAAGGTAAAACTCCTTTCAACCAACTATGCTATATAGTATAAATGAAGAGTTCTTTAGAAAAAAACAAAAATCCAGATTACGATACAGCGTAATCTGGATTTTCCTTGAATTGCAGTGATGAGATGCTACCACGAAAGACAATGCTTTCGATTAGGATCTGTTCCAGTTCTCTCCCGTGAGATACTTCTCGGTAAGAATAGACAGCATCTGAATACCCACTTCGTTATGCCCGCCTTCGGGGATAATGATATCGGCATATTTTTTGGACGGCTCAATAAACGCATCATGCATCGGTTTGACCGTTTCAAGATACTGCTTGTATACGGATTGGATTGTACGTCCACGCTCTTCCATGTCCCGCAGTACTCTGCGAAGAATCCGTACATCGGAGTCGGTATCCACAAAAACCTTGATATCAAGCAGTGTGCGGAGATGCTCATCAATAAGCACATGTAAACCTTCTACAATGACAATGTGGTTGGGCGCAAGCTCGATTGTTTCGCCTGCCGCACGGTTATCTATGGTGAAGTCATATACAGGAGCATAAGCGGCTTGCCCTTTTTTCAAAAGAGTAAGATGCTCAATCAGCAGGTCATTATCAAAGGCAAACGGGTGATCATAGTTTGTAAGCCGACGCTGCTCAGGTGTAAGGTCTGACTGGTCCTTGTAATAGTTGTCCTGGGATATGAAGGTCACTTTGCCTGATCCCAAACGTTCAATAACGGAGCGGGCTACCGTTGTTTTGCCGGAGCCAGTTCCTCCGGCGATACCAATAATGAGCATGGTTGTTCCATAAACCTCCCTAAAGTGGCAGTATGATCAATAGATGAAGAGTACTCAAAATGTTTACGTTTTGAGCTCAATCTGCATGTCTGTCTGCGAATACACAATTCCTTCATTGTATCACAGCTCGCAGACTTTTTCATCTAAAGCAGCAGACCATGTTTTGCCTTCAGGGGGCTTTATGCTTGTTCATATTCATTTTACTGCATATCTTTGGATGATACTCCCCGTGGTGACTGCCATAGGGCCATCAGGCGCTGTCCGATGGAACTTTTTGTGAACATATCCAGGATGACATAACCAAGAACACTTCCTGTTGTATTGGCTATCAAATCGTTCAGATCGGTGCTGCGACCGTTGCCTAAGGTTACTCGGAGCAGCAACTGTGTTATTTCGATGAGGAAACTTACGGTCAATCCTGCGAATGCTGCTGTTCGTATCGAATAAACCCAAGGCTTGATGAAAGGAAGCATGAACCCCAGTGGCATAAACAGCACAATGTTGAGGAGAAAGCTTGGTGCATCTGCAGTTAGAAGCGGAATCCATTGAATGCTTTGATACCATGGGGTCTGATTGGCATAGATTCCGATGTTCACGTCAATAGGGAAGAATACAAAGTGCATAACGCCCAACATATATATGACAAATGCGAGCATCGACACATACTGTCTGACCGTATACCTGGTTTTGCTCACCCTGGCATGGAGCATCAGGGCGAGCAGGATTAGAACGAATAATGGACCAAGTACGATGGGAGATGAGATTGAATATTGGATGGACATGCGATGGCTCCTTCACAAGGAAATGAGATCAGGCTATTGAAGCTGAATCTTCATTTCCATTCCCTTGATGAATTGAGTGTCTTTAACCTCTTCCGTAAAATCATCTTTGATCTTGAAAGGTTTCACTATCAGATATTTTACATCCTTGGCAGTTGTGGCATATATGCGTTCCGATTTCAGTTGGTAACCCTCGTATAGGCCTTCGCCGCTGAGAGCGGATAGCTGCCGCCCCTGATCATCATAGACGGCGAATCCGATGTGACGCAGCTGTTCTTGCTCTTTTGCCGTAAGTGTACTCTTATCGTTCAACCCAATCACGGTAGTTAAGCGGGTGGTGACAGGGGTAACCTCCGCTTCCGTAACAGCGGCCGTATACAGATCGTTGGTCATGACCGTTTTAGGCAGAACCTGATGAATGTTTTCTGTTGATTTGGCAAAAGGAACCGTCAACTCGAACTCATGATCGATGCCCTGCAACGTCAATTGAACCTTGGCCTCGAACTGATCCGGCAATTGTGCCGTTCCCTGATCGGAGGAAATGACCTGCTCAAAGAGCAGTGTATTTGGCTGCGTTTCTCCTACCGAACTATAGAACAGTCCGCTATCCGCAAGGGACCCGTTGACTTTGAAGAAGATATTCTCAATACCACTGCTCAGTTTCACGATGTCCTTGCCATTGTCATATTCACCCTGATTCAGATTAGGCGCAGTGAAATGAACCAAAAATGCAGCACGGGTACCATCATAAACTGTTTCAAGGACCTCCAGCTTCACATCTTGGTAAGCGACCTTACTGTTAACAGGGGTAGTCAAGCCGTCGTTGCCCGCCGTTCGCAGACCCATATCGGCTTCGATTGAGCTGAAGAGGCTTCCTACGAGTGGGATATTGCGCAAGGAGGCAGCCATGGCCGGAGATACAAAGCCGGATGCAAATACGGTCACGCCCAATACTCCGGCTGCGATTGTCGCAGCTGCAGCCTTGTGCCATCGCTTGTTCCGGCGACTGGAGCGCAAAGTCTGTTCGGTTTTCAATGTGTTTGGGGACGCCGGCAGAGAATCCAGTGTGGCATCAATCCGGTTACGAACGAGTTCAGACATCAGAGGACGCTCCTTCGCTTGGTTCTTTAATTCCTGCTCGATATTAAACGGGTTTGACATGTAAGTTTACCTCCCGAAAATTTTTGAATTTCTGATATAACTCCTGCCTTGCCCGAGTAAGTCTCATTTTCACTGCACTTTCGGAAATATTCAGCGCATCGGCGACTTGACGCAGGGAGAGGTCCTCAAAATAATGCAAAACGACTACAATTCGTTTCGATTCCTCCAGACGGTCTACCGCTTCTCGCATATCGACCTCATCATAGGGACTAGAATGCTCCCGCTTTTCTGAAGGTACCTCCGCATAAGCAGTGGATAGAGAGCGGCGGGAAAGCATCGTGTTGCATTCATTGATGAGGATCCGAAACAGCCAGGTTTTGAAATACCGGGGTTCCCGGAGCGTGTGCACCGATTTATATGCGTTCAGAATGGTCTCCTGAATGGCATCGGCCACGTCCTCCTCTTTTCGCAGCATGGATTTTGCTGTATTGTACAAAGCGTTCTCAATGTCTCGAATAAGCCGGATAAAGGCTTCACGATCTCCTTGGATGGCCTGGTTAACGAGATCGGTTGAATCCATGGGTAACAGCTCCTTTCGTATTGGAGGGATGAAGTCAGCACTTGGCTGGTTTTGATATGAATTAGACTGGCGGGTAGGGCATATGGTCACATTTTCTTTTTATAATTTTTAAAAAAGAGCGTAGTTATATATGACGTATCGGTTCTCTACGATCCCTTCAATGCTAAGAATGGTTGATTTTTCCTGAAGATTGGATGATTGACTTTTTCGAAAACAGCACTATAATAAACTTATATTCATAACACGGACTGTTACTGGGGAAACCAGGCATGACCGAATTCGATTGCTTTACTGTAATCGCTTTCGGTCTTTTTTTATTTTTGTTGGGGGGTGAGAACATTGAAGGTTATCAAGAAAGTAAACAATAATGTAGCCATTGCTATTAATGAACATAACGAAGAGGTATTTGTCGTAGGTAAGGGTGTAGGATTTCTGAAGACGCCCTATGAGTTGACGGAGACGGACTTGGTGGAAAAAATATTCGTAGCTCCGAAGAACATTCGGATGTATGATCTGCTGAACAGTATTCCGATTGAGGATATTTATCTCGCTGAGGAAGTCATCAAGCTGGGCAGTCAGATCCTGAATAAAACATTTAACCCGAATCTGCTTCTCACCCTGTCTGACCATATCAGTTTTGCATTAACCCGAACCAAGGAAGGCATCCGTATCAAAAACCCACTGGAATGGGAAGTGCGGACACTCTATCCGGACGAGACCCGGGTGGGAGAGGCTGCGCTGAAGCTGATTCAGGAGAAAACGGATATCGCTCTGCCGACAGCCGAAACAACACTGATTGCTCTGCACTTTGTCAATGCACAGGTGGGCTCTGGAGAGATGAGTGATACGACGAAGGTAACCACCGTGACGGGCGAGATCCTGTCGGTGATCAAGTATGCGCTCAAAATTGACTTTCAGGAAGATTCCATCCATTTTATGCGCTTTGCCACACATATCCGGTATTTCATTCTGAGGCAGATGAGCGGTAAATCGCTCAAAGACGAGAATGAATCGCTTTTCCTGATGGTGAAGGAGAAGTTTCCGAAAGAACTCGCTTGTGTGGAGAAGATTGCGGACTTTCTGAAAAACAACTATGGCTGGACCTGTTCCGATGATGAAAAATTATATTTAATCCTGCATATCCAGCGATTAATCTCAAACGAACCAACGGAATGAAATTGGTGAAGGAACTAACCGAATAATCCATATTGGACTGTTACTGATTCGATCAGGCATGACCAAGCGTAGGGAATGACGATTCCCCGGCTTGGTCATTTTTTATATATCCAATTTATTCATGTAGAGGAGAAGGGTCATGAACAACAAAGACTTGGCTAAAAACGTACTTGATCTCGTTGGTGGCGAGCAAAATATATCGGGTCTGACGCACTGTGCAACCCGCTTGAGATTCGTATTGAAGGATGACAACAAAGCAGATCTCAAATCGCTGGATCATCTTGAAGGCGTGCTTAAGGCACAAAATTCCGGAGGACAGATTCAGGTTGTCATCGGTGCTAAGGTAGATGCAGTCTATAGCGAATTGAAAAATCTGACCTCTGACCATATTGGCGAACTTACGGATTCTATAGACAGTGGACCGAAAAAGAGACGCAACCCCGTCAATGTCGTGCTCGAAACCATCGCAGGTATATTTACGCCTGTTCTGCCAGCACTTATAGGTTGCGGGATGATTAAATGTGTGGCCACCGTAATTGCTGCACTTGGATGGTTGGAAGGATCAGGGTTCATGAGCATCATTAATATGATTGGCGATAGCATCTTCTATTTCATGCCGTTCTTCCTGGCTGTTAGTGCTGCCAATCGCTTCAAAACCAATCCTTATCTGGCTGTTGCTCTTGCTGCAGGGTTGATGCATCCCGTTATTCTGGAGGCTGCCTCCAAAATTGCTGAAACAGGTGTGAAAAGCATAGACTTTCTGGGTATGCCGATTCTGTTGATGAAATATTCATCATCGGTTATTCCCATCATCCTCGCCGTATGGATTATGAGTTACGTATATCCGGTTGTGAATCGGGTAGTCCCAAAATTTTTGCAAGTCCTGATTACACCGATGATTGTGCTGTTTATAATGGTTCCACTTGAACTTATCATTCTAGGACCCATTGGTTCTTATATTGGTAACTGGCTTACGGATGGTATTAACTATTTATACGGCACGGTTGGTGTTCTGGCAGGTGCGATTCTTGGATTCTTCAAACCGATCATGGTTATGTTTGGAATGCATTATGCAATTATGCCTATTCAGATTCAACAGATTGCTACTATAGGTTCCACCATGCTGTTACCAGCTTCTTTGGCTGCCAATTTGGCACAGGCAGGAGCGGCATTCGGTGTACTATTTCTCACCAAGAATAAAACAATGAAATCCGCAGCTGGCTCCAGTGGTTTGACGGCATTGTTCGGGATCACCGAACCTGCCATTTACGGTGTTACGTTAAGATACAAACGACCATTCTTTGCTGGCTGTGCTGCCGCAGGTCTGGTAGGCGGTTTTTATACTTTGGTTGATGCAAAAGCAACTGCCATTTCACTTCCAGGTGTACTCTCTTTGGGGACTTATACAGCCGATCGGTATATCTACATCGTTATTGGCTGTATTGCGGCAGTTGTACTTGGTTTTGTCTTTACGCTGCTAGCAGGCATCAAGGAAGATACAGAAGGAAGTAAATCGAAACAGCAAGCTACTGATAGAGTTAATGAAAATCCAACATCCGCTGCCACAGAGGTAACTTCAGAGTCAGCAGCATCACTGACATCCACATCTTCTGACATGCTTATCGTTAGTCCGATGACAGGGGAGATCAAACCGATCTCTGAAGTGGAAGATCAGGCATTTGCTCAAGAGTTGATGGGTAAAGGTATTGCAATTGTTCCAACAGAGGGCAAGGTATATGCTCCATTTGATGGAGTAGTCGAGGCTCTTTATCGTACTAAACATGCTATCGGATTGAAAGCCGCGAATGGTGTTGAGATCCTGATCCATATCGGTGTCGATACCGTTAGCTTGAAAGGGAAATATTTTAACGCACACATCGAACAGGGACAGACCATCAAGGCTGGCGATTTATTAGTGGAGTTTGATCCAGAAGGCATTACGTCAGCAGGATATAACACCATTACATCCATTGTTGTTACCAACATGCAACAGTACGGAGACGTACTGACCACAGCGTCCAACGGCCCAATTCGGGAGAGCGAAGCAATGATCAAGTTAATTCCGTAAGAACTGCTCGTCTTTTCATTGATTAAGCTACGAATTACAAGCTATATAAGTTGAACTAAAGATGGTTTTCACTGACACTACGATGACAGAATAACCTGGAGAGTAGCGGTTATCCCCAGATTTTTTCGATTCCCTTTCTTGAAGGGAAAATCCGGTGATAAAGGCGAAGCGTATGCTTCCGATGCAGCTTTCTTCCAGAAAGCTTTTAGCTTCGCTTTTTCAGGTTTTTTCTGTCCTCTCCGTAGTCGTGTAAATGATTAGTTCAACTTATATAGATGTTTTAAATAAGACCTTAATAACAGGTAATAACAGGAGGAAACTAAAATGACGAATCCCCATTTTCCAAAAGGTTTTTTGTGGGGCGGTGCACTATCCGCCTGTCAGGCAGAGGGAGCTTATAATGTGGATGGCAAGAGTCTAACCATTCCCGAAGTGATGAAGTTTAACGAGAAGAACGACCGCAAGGTGACCAAGCAGATCAGGGTAAATTGGGAGATGATTGAAGAGGCCAGGAATGACCCGGATACTGTGAAATATCCGAAGCGGCGGGGGATCGATTTCTATCATAACTTCCGTGAGGATATCGCATTATTCGCCGAGATGGGTTTCAAAGTATTCCGTTATTCCATTTCATGGGCCAGAGTATTTCCAGGTGGCGACGATGCCGCTCCGAATGAAAAGGCACTAGAGTTTTATGATCAGGTTATTGATGAATGTCTAAAACAGGGTATGGAGCCCCTGATCACCATTAGCCACTTTGATACACCGATTGTACTGATGGACAAGTTCGGAGGATGGTACAACCGCAAGCTGATCGATCTGTATGTGAAATATTGTGATGTGCTGTTCAATCGCTACAAGGGCAAAGTGAAATATTGGGTGACGTTCAACGAGATTAATATGAGCGTGAAAGCATCGGCCAAGACGCTGGGAATCATTGATTACGATGCGCCGAATTATGAGGAAATGTTATTCCAAGGGTTGCATCATCAATTTGTAGCTGCGTCCAGAGCAACCAAGATGGCTCATGAGATTGATCCGAATAATCAGATCGGAAGTATGGTGGCTTATTTTACAACGTACCCGTACACATGCAAGCCGGAGGATGCACTTCAGATGCAGCAGGATGATCAGATGAAAAATCAATTCTACCTGGATGTGCTCAATAAAGGCGAGTACCCTTACTATAGTAAAACGTATTTCAAAAACAAGGAGATTCAGTTGAACATCGAGGATGGCGATCTGGATAGCATTAGCGCACATACGGCTGACTTCGTGGGGATGTCGTATTACAACTCCATGATATCCAGTAGTGATACCGAACAACTTGAATTAACAGCCGGGAATGTACACAGTGTCTACAAAAACCCGCATTTGCCTGCAAACGAGTGGGGGTGGCAGATTGATCCCATTGGCCTGCGGTATACGTTGAATCTCGTCTATGATCGGTATCAAAAACCAGTCTTCATTCTGGAGAACAGCTCAGGCTTCTACGACAAGCTGAATGAGGACGGAACGATCAACGATCCCTACCGGATTGATTTCCTGAGCAAACATATTGAACAGATGGGGCTCGCCATTGCGGATGGGGTCGAAGTGTTGGGTTACACGATGTGGGGGCCGATCGACATGATCAGTTCAGGGACTTCCGAGATGAGCAAACGGTACGGGTTTATCTATGTGGATCAGGATGACTATGGCAATGGTACGCTGAAAAGATATCGGAAGGATTCGTTCTTCTGGTATCAGAATGTGATCCGTACCAACGGAGCAGAACTGTAACAGGTCATGAATATTCTGGGCCGTATCAAAAAAATCCCTGGCGGCTTGCTGATTGTTCCCATGCTTGCCGCCGCGGTCATCAACACGGTGTTTCCATCGTTTTTTCAAATCGGAGATCCAACGACAGCACTATTCACATCGAAAGGTACCATGGTGCTAATTGGCATGATTTTGCTCCTGTCCGGTACACAGCTCAATCTGTCACAGCTTCTGGTGACCTTGAAGAGAGCAGGAGTACTCTGTATTTCACGTATTCTCATCAGCAGCCTGTTCGGCTGGGCATTTGTACACTTTTTTGGCATTAGTGGGGTCGGGGGAGTTTCGGCGGTAGCTTTCATTGCTGTACTGACCAGTTGTAATCCGGGATTATATCTGGCCTTGATGAATACGTACGGAGATGATGTGGATCGTGCTGCGTTTGGCATTCTGAACCTGATTGCCGTTCCGGTTATTCCGGTCATGATATTGAATTCGGCAAGCGGTGTCGGTATCGATTACTCAGTGTCCTTGCTACCCTGGTGCCTTTCTTCATCGGCATATTGCTTGGCAATCTGGACAGCAACATTCAGAAGATGTTCGCTCCGGGAACACTGATTCTGCTGCCTTTCCTGGGTACAAGCTTTGGGTCCAATATTGATCTGCGTATCGCATTTCAGTCCAGTCTGTCCGGCTTGCTGGTCACGGTATTATTTTTGCTGATCTGCATGCTGCCGCTCATTGGAATTGATCGTACGATATTAAGGCGGCCCGGTTATGCAGCGGCAGCGACATGTTCGGTTGCTGGACTCTCTATGGTCGTGCCATCGATGGCTGCTGGGTTCAATCCGGCATATGCGCCCTATGTGGACACAGCCATCGCTCAGATTGCGTTTGCCGTGATCCTGACATCGGTGACCGTGCCTTATATCGTGAAGCGACTGGCTAGAGGAACAGCGACGGAAGCTTGGACACAAGCAAATCATTAAAAAAGCAGCATGTGTTCTGTCAGGTCATGACGGATCACATGCTGCTTTTGCTTTGTACATCTATATGATCTCCTGGGGGAGGAGAGGAATGAATCGGTTTATTTTACAGACCCAGCAACAGTTTAACACTTTCAGCTACCGCTTTGCTGGATTGAGGATTCTGTCCTGTGACTAAGCGGCCATCAGTTGTGACATAAGAGCTGAATGCAGCAGCTTTATTGTATTGTGCAGCGCGTTCTCTCAAAGCATCTTCCAGCAGGAAAGGAACATACTCGGTTTGTTGAGCCAATGCTTCCTCTTCATTCGTGAAGCCGGAAACCGTTTTGTCGTTGATCAAAAGCAGGCCGTTGGACAACTTCACATTCAGCAGGGCTGTAACCCCGTGGCACACGCCGGATACAACGCCACCTTTTTCATAGATTTCACGAGAAAGCTCTTGAAGTTCCACATTGTCCGGGAAATCCCACATCGTACCGTGTCCACCCGTGAAGTAGATGGCGTCATAGTCGCTTGCGCTAACTTCGCTCGGTTTTAGCGTATTTTTCAACTTGTTCATGAAGGATTCGTTCTCGTAATAAGCTTTGGTGCTTGCGTCCAGAGAATCGCCCAAGCTTTTTGGATCAAGCGGCACGTTGCCGCCATTCGGGCTGACCAGATCAATCTGTACATTCTCGTTATGGTCGAACTCTTCAATGAAATGAGTCGCTTCACTCAGCCACAGACCAGTAGGCTCATCCTTGGTTGCATACTTATCGACATTCGTCAAAACAACTAGTATTTTTTTCACGGTAAAACCTCCTGTATATTTTGCATTGTTTATATTCTACATACAAACAAAATTAAATTGCGTAAAACTTAATTGGTATAAATATAACATGAGTATAGTTCAAAGTAAACTTTTTCACATGATTTGAAACAGAGCCTATTTAATTTAATAAAATACGAGTAGCTTGAGTTTAACTAAAATTTAAAATAATAGATTCAAAGTCCTAGTTCCTCTGGTATAATCATGTCGAATGATGTCAATCTTCACCAGATATCTTTCTACATATGTCGGGAGGTCTATTCTATGAAAAAGTCAATCAAGCTTCTGTCTTCAACAGCTGTTGCCGCAATTGCAGCTGTATCGGTTGTTACTTCGGCATCTGCAGCAAGCAGTTATGCGATTCAACCGATATCTTCGTTATCCAATGTAGACATTTCTTCAATGGATATTGAAACGGCATTGATGATGGTTCAGCAGGAGCGCAGCAAATTGCTGGAATCCCAGCTGCAATCACAGATTCAAGTGGTTCAGCAGCGCAATCAGCAAATTGCAGAGCTGAATGCACAATTGCAAGCGGCGCAGCAAAGAGGGGATCAAGTAGCGGTGCAGTCACTGAAAGGGCAGATTGATGCCCTCAGCAATTCGCAACAAATGGATATGCTTCGTTTGCAATCCCTGTCTAACAAACGGAATGAAGCTTTTGATCTCATGACAAATTTCATTAAAAAAATGCAAGACTCCAGATCCTCCATCATTGGCAACATGCGTTAAGCGATTGCTGCGCAGCCTTTCAAGGTTGCCCGATCGTTTACAGGTTCATAACATAACGGCATGAAATGAAAAGAGCGAAGCCGGGACTAACCTTCCCAAGCTTCGCTCTTTTTTTAAAAAGAATAAAATTTAACCAGACCAGTCTCTGCGCCGGGTGAACAGGTCCTTCAACTCATCCGTAGACAGCTCTGTAATCCAGTTCTCGGAACTGGTAATGATGTTGTCGCTTAGCTGCTGCTTGCTCTCCAGCATCTCGTCGATTCGTTCTTCCAATGTGCCGAGAGAGATGAACTTGTGCACCTGCACATCCTTGGTCTGGCCCATCCGATAAGCCCGGTCTGTCGCCTGATTCTCTACCGCGGGGTTCCACCAGCGGTCGAAGTGGAAGACGTGATTGGCCGCCGTCAGATTCAGCCCCACACCGCCAGCTTTAATCGACAGAATGAAGACCGAGGGTTGTTTGTCCGCAGGCAGACTGCGAGACTGGAATTCCTCAATCATACGGTCCCGTGCGGTCTTCGATGTGCCTCCATGCAGATACAATACAGGCTCCTGCAATTCCTGCCGCAGCACTTGCTGAAGCATCTGCCCCATACCGATATATTGTGTGAAAATAAGGCAACGCTCGCCCTCATCACGCAGCTCACGGACAAGCTCCATCAAGCGCTCCAGCTTGGCGGAACGGCTGATCAGCATCGCCATATCCTGCGGGCTGTACACGTCATAAGCCGAGCCAGCCGAGCCCTCATCTGCAAGTTCCTCTGGCAGCGTTTCCTTGGTCAGCAGCAGCGGATGGTCACACAGCTGCTTCAACTGGGTTAAGGCGGATAGAATCGCGCCTTTCCGCTTGATGCCTTCAAGTTCCTTCATTTTATCCATCAGTGCCTGCACGGTTTGATCATATAATGCGCTTTGTTCACCTGTGAGGTGAATATAAGTTTTCATTTCATTTTTGTCAGGCAGATCAAGCTGGATATTCGGGTCCTTTTTCTTACGGCGAAGCATGAAGGGTTTCACGAGCTGCTGCAGATCCTGCATGCGCTGCTCATCCTTATCCTTCTCAATGGCGCTGATGAAGCGAGTCTGGAACGCGCGAGCGCTGCCGAGATACCCTGGATTGATGAAGTCATAGATGGACCACAGCTCGGCTAATCGGTTCTCAATCGGCGTACCCGTGAGTGCTATGCGATGTCTCGCCGGGAAGCTGCGCACGGCCATGGATTGTTTGGTCTGTGCGTTTTTGATATTCTGCGCTTCATCCAGACAGATCGCAGACCAGGTGTAGTTTTCGAGCAGCTCCTGATCCAGTGTCGCTGTGGCATATGAGGTAATTATAATATCCGACTGCTCAGCCTGCGCCTGAAATTCCTCCCCGCTTAACCGCCGTGCGCCATAATGAAGGCTCACCCGAATGGAGGGAGCGAAGCGGCTGATCTCCTTCTGCCAGTTACCCAGCACAGAGGTGGGGCAGATGAGAAGTGCCGGGGCTTGTCCGGGCAAACGTGGCTCATGCTCCTTGATGTGCAGTAAATACGTAATAAACTGAATGGTTTTACCAAGCCCCATATCGTCAGCAAGACAAGCTCCCAGACCAAATCTGCGCAGAAATCCAAGCCAGGCAAAGCCCTCCTTCTGATAGGAACGCAGCTCTGCATGAAGTCCTCCCGGAACAGGAAGAGAGGGAGCGCCACCTTGGCCGCCTCCGAGCTGGGCAATGACCCGATTCAGGTGCTCGTTTAACTCCACTTCAAGCCGGACACTCTCGCTGGTCTGAGCTTGCGGCTGCTCTTCTTCGGTCTGCTGACCTTCCTTCCACTTCTGCTTGGCATATTCCCGCTGCTCATTGTGAAGCAGGTGCAGGTGCAGAATATCTTGAAACGAGAGCCCCTGCTCCCGATCCACACCGCCCATCGCTCGTTTGATCTGTTCCAGCAGTTCGGGATCGAGCGGTATCCATTCGCCGCGAAAGCGAACCAGTCGCTCGTTGCGGGCCACCAGGTCGGCAAATTCCTCTTCACTAAGATCGGTATCTCCAATTGCGATGCGCCAGTCAAAATGAATAATGGAGTCCAGTCCGAAGAAGGACTGTCCACGCTCGCTGCCTTCCTCCGGTTTCACCTTGGCACGCAGCTTAGGTTTTTTTCTGCGGGCTGCTTCCCACCAGCCTGGCAGAAGCACTTGCCAGCCTGCTGCCAGCAAGCGGCCGCTCTCCTGAGTCAGGAACTGCCAGGCCTGCCTGTCATCCAGCGGATCACCCAGCACATCACGTCTGCCGCTGATGGAGCTTCCAAGACGCGGCAGCTGAGCGCGCAATTGCTCCAGCCAGCCCGCTGCACGATCCAGAATGAACGGCGTCCACGCTTCAGGCCACTCGCCTTCCAGTCGTCCGCGTGAATCAAGCATAACGGGCACGAGCCCGGCAGCGTCCAGCTTGTTCTGAAGCACCAGGCGCAGGCGCCAGGATGTGTTGTCCTCATCTGGCTCCTGCAGCTGCAGCATCGGCCGGAATGGTGCGGCATCGGCCTTCCAGCCGATGGATACCAGCCATGACCGGGCATCAAGACCTGCCGTGCGCGGAATCATCCCGCGCTCGGGAAAGAGCTGCGGGAACTCGCGCCGCAGATCGGCGGCTGCTTCTTCGGTGCTGTACCATTGCTGGAATACAGCGGCAGAGTAGGCAGCGCCGAGCCCTTCGGCATAGCTCTCGTCCGTATGCCGGAACGCTTCATGCAGTACGGCGAGGTCCTGCTTTTTCAGGCTGTCAGAGTCCCAGCTCCATTGCAGCTGACCAGCGCGGTAGGCCTCGAAGCTGGGAACATATTTGCGGTTCTCGATAGAGAAAGCAAGCATGGGTGACAGCTGAATCAGATACGCTGCCTGCTCGTCCCATTTCCACTCGATATGAGTCAGGGTGTTCATTGAAGCGAAGAATGGAATGACTTCTTCCGCGGGCAGTACGACCAGCTCAACTTCTTCAACCTGGCGAATTTCCAGCTCCGTACCGTAGAAGGATGGAACATGCCAGGCGAAGAGACGCTGCTTCAGCGACTGGCCGGAGACAAAGTGATGTGTATTCAGGGCACCATAGAACAAGGCGTCGCCATATCCGGTCAACGCAACATGTACCTCGATTGTTTCTGTATACGGATGTAATAGACTCATGGAATCAGCTTACCTTTCCGAAGCTCCTCCTGCAGGGCGCGTAACCTGCTGTTGCGGACAGAGAGGGTAGTGATGAAGTGCTCCCACTGCTCATCATGCTTCAATTTTTTATAGATCTTGGACAGTCGTTTCAGCAGCTTGACTGCTGCTTTGTAACCATCCCTGTTTTTATGTCCAATATATCGCTCCACCGCCTGATGATAGAACGGAAGCAGCAATTCAGGTGCTTCCTTCTCGATCGGCTGCAGTACAGCAACGCGAAATTCAAGCGGCTCCGTACCTGTACTCAGCTGAAAATCAATCCACCTGCGCCATTGTCCGCGTGAATGCATAGCCTCTTCGTAGGCAGGGCGAGAGTGAGGGAGCATGCTGACAAGCGTGTCCCACATGCGATGCTCTGATTCCGGCACATGCTGGATGGTTAAATCCCACAGCTGCATGTAGTCCTGCAACGGCGTGTTGCTCCGATTGGTCAGCATAGGGCCTAGCTGCACCAGCCATGCGGCTAGACGTGTCCATTCAGCTGCATCGACCAGTGTATGCAGGAAATATAGCAGCTGCTCAGGAGGTACGCCGTACGCAGTGCTGCCATGGACAAGCTTTTGCCATGCAGCTGTATCCTGCTTCAGATGGTAGTGCATCCAGCCTTGAGCCAGAACAAGCGGCAGCTGAAGAATGACTTTTTTGACCGGTCTCTGCCGGTTAAGCTCCTGCTCCTTCGCCTGCTGCACAGCATCCTGCTCAATGCGATCCAGGGTAGCCAGTTCTGTCTGCAGCAGATCTGCATTTCCCTGAGGCTGTGTTACAATCCAGTTCAGCCATAGCTTGGTATATACTGGCGTAAAAAACATCATGTTTGCCGTCTCGGGCAGCATTTCTGTCCGCAAATAACCTGCGGTCTCAACCAGCCTTGCCCAGAACTGCTCAAGTGTCAAACCCTGAAGACCAGAACAGTCAAGCGGCTGGAGCAGCAGGGATTCAAGTCTCTTCTGGAGTGCATCCACGGCCAGCTGGGCCGGGTAACTTAAATACACAGGTGTATTTGTGATGGAATTACGTGCAGGCGGGATACAGTATCGCATAAGGTAGAGCAGCACATGCATCTCAAACAGCTGCTCCATGGCAGCAGGTAGCTTGGGCTTGATGGCATACAGCTCATCGGAAGCCTCCTGAATGTAAGCTGTAGTGGCTGTACCTGTTCCCAGCCGCCGGAGGCTGTCACGAAACAGCTCATGCCATTCCGGTATGCTCATGCCGGCCAATGCTGCTGCTTGCTCCCTGATCTCGCTGTACTGGCGTCCGTCCACAGCGTTATTGTCTTCGAAGGTCTGCCCGTGATCCGAGGTACTGTCAAAGCTGTATGCTCTCCCGGAGGAGGCAGTGACCACGGATTTAGCAGCTTGCTTCAAGGAGGTAGTTGCATGTGCATTCACAAGTGCAGGGACAGGGCGCCCCTGCTGCTCGGCATAACTCATCAGTACGGCAGCCATATGTTTGCACGGCGTGTTAACAGGACAGGTGCAGCGGCTGGTCGACAAGGCTTCCATGTACAGCACAACCGTATAAGCTTCCGTACCCTGTACCTCGGCAGTAATCGTCCCGGATTCATTAGAGTCTGCCTGAGTAAAATCCAGAGTGAAATTCTGAGTATGATCGTAGATTGCCGCATTATTATGAGGCATTGTCTGGCGGTGACTGAAGAGTAATGGTCCAACACGTTTCTGTTTATAATATTGGAATCCGCGCATGATCGTCAGGTTGTTATAAAGCTCCGCCACCTTAAAAATCAATGCCTGCCACTGCGCATCATCCATTTTCCATTCGTCAGGTATATTCATCATTCCATCTCCTGGGGTAAACATGGGTTAACTAAGGGTGACTTGTGCCACGTCCATGCCTAGAGTATCAATGATTCTATCATATCAGTTCCAGAGCTGCTCGTGCAGATATGCAGGAATAGTTCATATTGTGTATGCTTATCATATGTATTCCTTTTGAGAGCAATGCAGAGAGCAAGGCGGCCAGAAGCTGTGGCCAGATTATTTTAGAGCAGGAGAGAGACATCGTGAAGATCCTTACATTAAATGTCCATGCCTGGGCAGAAGAAGAGCAACGGAACAAAATCAGCCAGTTGGCTGACTTTATCAATAAGCATCAGTTCGACGTTATTTCCATGCAGGAGGTTAACCAGCCCATTGAGGAGAGTGCGTTGCCTGAGGAAGCGTTAAAGACGTATGTACCCACTGATGCGGACGCTGTGATTAAAAAAGATAACTATGCCCATGTCCTGCTGCAGCAGTTGACAGAGACGTATTATTGGACCTGGGTTCCAACCCACATCGGGTTTCGAACCTATGATGAAGGACTGGCGATTCTAAGCCGGACGCCAATTACACGTTCGTTTGGGGAGTATGTATCCCACATTCGGGACTACAACAATTACCGCACACGTAAAATCGTAGGCATCGAGACGGTTGTACACGGAGAAGCGGCATGGTTTGTTAATGGACATTTCAATTGGTGGGATGATGCGCAGGAACCTTTTAAGGGCCAGTGGGATTTGACGGAGAGCAAGCTTGCACCTTACATGCATCAGCCCTTATATCTGATGGGCGATTTTAACAACGTGGCAGAGATACGCGGAGAGGGCTATGACTACATGATGCAGCATGGGTGGAACGATCTGTATACGACAGCGAAGCAAAAGGATGATGGGGCCACCGTTGTCAAAGCGATTGCCGGGTGGGCCAACAATGAGCGACCGTTGCGGATTGATTATATTTTCTCGAATCGTCCGATACAGGCTCAGTCTTCCACAGTGGTGCTTGATGGCAAGAACGGCCCTGTCGTGTCGGATCACTTCGGAGTTGCAGTTGAAATCTGATGTTCATAACTGGACAAAGTTCTCATTCTGACATGCTGACTTGAGAGCTGCTAATTTTGCTTCAACGTAAGAAACCTCTGTTCATTTTCTTGCCAGAGAAAACGAACAGAGGTTTCTTCATTTTGTATTGAATTCATATGTTATGTATATCGTGATGGCTAGTATGGACGTTCTTAATTGAACAGAATTAATGAAGCATTAAACGGAATTACTGGAGCATGAAATGAAGTTACTGGAACATTAGATGAAATTACTCGAGTGCCAGCATTTGCTGTACAAAGGTTTTCAGGCTGGCACTGGTCTCGCCCAATTGTTCTATACTCTGCATAAATTCGGTTACAAGCTTGGCCTGATCCACCGTGGCTGTTGATATTTGTGCAATCTCCTGCTCCATATGTTTCATGGAATCCTGCACGCTTCCCAGCGAGGTTTCGATATCTGACGCAGCTTGCTTCGTATGGTCGGAGAGCTTGCGAACTTCACTGGCAACTATGCCGAATCCGGCTCCTTGCTCCCCGACACGAGCGGCCTCGATCATGGCATTCAAGCCAAGCAGATTCGTCTGCTCGGATACCTCGCGAATGACATTGGTTACTTTGGTGACGTTCACAGAGTTCTCGGAAGCCTTCTTCGAATTTCGCAAAATTTCCTCCGAGGTTGCCGACAGCTGCTCTGAATGAGCTGCGATTTGTTGAATGCCTCCAACGAGAGCGTTGATGGTTGTTTCATTTTCGCTGATTAAAGTTTCCAGTTTCAGGTGATTATCAAGAGCGTAGTTAACCCCGAGAATACCGACAACTTGCCCGTTCTGCTTCACAGGAATAAGGATGGAATCAAAGGGTCTACCCTGGAGATCACCCGGCATGCGCACGATGGTACGCGAGTCTTTGTTCGTCAGCATCTTGAAATCCTTATAGTCATCATGCAGCTCGTCTCCGGATTTTACACCGATATCCAGACTTTTGGCTTCGGAGAAATATAATACCTTTTCATGATCATTAATAGAGATGGAGATATCATCACGGAACATTTGACTGACAAACGGCATTGCGTGGACCAGAGCTTCAAGTGTATTCAATATCAATCTGTCCTTCCAAAATGAGATGGGATAATCTGGAGTTATATGATATATTTATCGGTCATGTTCCCAGAAATGATTAAACAAATATTGTAAAATTATGACTATAATCTTGTAACGGTTAGGTAAATGACAGATTACAGTGTAAGCGCAAACAAAAATCTGTAGCCACCATGAGCCATGTCAGTTATACTAAGGATATTCATTCAGAGGTGTTCATTAAAAGTAAAGCGACTACCTTCCCGTCCAAGGGAAAGTTCTACGAAGGTTAAGCGCTATATCTACTTATCGAGAAAATAGATTCTCGTCCTGCATACAGGCGTGATTTGAAAATTAAAAGTGTATTCCAACATGAGAGGGATGTGGCATTCATGACAACATATTTCAGTGAACCGCAGAGCATGTATTATCGATTCGGAGAAGATCAGGAGCAGGTTTTGAAGGTGCTCGCAGAGAGATATATCGGTTCCAATGCACAGGCTGATTTCGTATACCGCGTGTTTCAGCAGTCGGGCATTTTGCAAAATGACAAAGGGCTTTATGATCTGAATATGAGTAAACGCTTTCCTGATGCGCCCAAGGATCACATTTCCTACGCCGCTGCACTGGTCTGGGGGGATGAGAAGCGTAATCTGGATGTGCTGGTACGCTGCTATGGGCCGGTACGCTTCTATTTCAACAATGAGTTAATCTACCGTTCAACGGTTATCGATGAGATTACACCAGATGCAACGGTGAAGTTGGGAATCGACATTCAGCCTGGCTGGAATACGGTATGGCTGGAGATGAAAAATACACCTGCAGGTTTTGGATGCCAGTTCGGTTCTGATGAAGGCAAAGTGCGGATTTTGAATGTGCTGGCGCCTTTTCAGGAGCGTTCAGGGCATGCGGGCTGGGTCTTCTCCAAGCCTGTGTCATCCGCACGTACGCAGCCGAACCTGCTCGCAGGCCAGGAAGAGAATGATTTGAAATGGCTGCCAGAGGTTCAGTGGTCTGCATCCGGGCAGAATAAACCTGCTCTGGAACGAATCTATGGGCTGCTCCCTGGAAGACATGCTTATGCATGGACACATCTGGACAATCGCGATGCAACTGGACGTCCTCTTCGGTTAACCGGACAATCTCAGGGCTCCATGCGCATATGGCTTGATGGTCAATCGGTTGCAGAAGTCAACGAAGCGGGACCGTTTGAAGTGGAAGTAACAGCCGCATTTGGCCAGAGTGATCTTCTCATTCGCAGTGAATGTCAAGCAGGCTCTGACTCATGGGGGTTCGAACTGGAGGCATTCGCCGGGACAGAAGCGCTTCAACTCAAGCTTCCGCACCGAGTGCAGGGAGCGTCAGGCGATAGCTGGCTCTATGCTGGCCCATTTGAGGCTGGTGCGGAACCCGAGCTTGCGGATTTAATGCGTATGGATCGTGTGTACCAGACAAGTGCAGCGAAGCAAGGGGAAGAAGAGAGAAGCGCCGTTGTAGGATCGGCACGGACATACTGGCGGCTGGATCGGCCAGATACCTTCATCCGACCTTACTATGAGAATGCGATGCTGAGCAATAAATGGACAGTGGGCAGTGTGACCAACTATGGTCGCTGGGATTATCCGCTGGGTGTTACCGTTTATGGATTGCTTCAAGCTGGACGTTATTTGCAAAGACCGGATATTACACGTTATGCAGCTGAGCACGTGCAGGCTTGCACCCGGATGTATGAATATTCGCTGTGGGATCGTGAGCAATATGGCTTCCCGGCAATCAATCAGCAGCTGATTATGCTGAAGATGCTGGACAACTGCGGTTCCTTTGGCTCGGCGATGCTGGAGTCATATACCGAATGCAAGGAACCAACCTTCCTGCCGATTGCTGATCGCATCGCAGATTTCATGCTTTCCCGCCTGGAGCGCAGACCGGATGGGGCATTCTATCGTATATGTGCCGGAGAATATGCGGAGAACACCATGTGGGCAGACGATCTATATATGAGCACCCCATTCCTCGTGCGGTATGCACGTGTGACAGGGAAGTCCGAAGCGCTCGATGAAGCAGCGAAACAGTTTACATTGTACCGGAAATATCTGTTCATGCCAGAATACAAGATTATGTCTCATGTGTATGATTTCAAATATGAACAGGCAACACAGATTCCTTGGGGCCGCGGTAACGGATGGACGCTGTTCTCCCTGACAGAAGTGTTGGAGGCTCTGCCGGAAGAACATCCTGAGCGTCCCGCTCTTATTGCCTTTTTCAATGAACTATGTGAAGGTTATGCAGCCCTGCAGAGCGAGAGCGGACTCTGGCATCAGGTGCTGAACAATCCACAGACATATCTGGAAGCTTCCTGCACAGCCATGTTTGCTTATGGTTTTGCGCGTGGAGTGCGTTTCGGCTGGTTCAAGGACCCGGCAGCCTATGTCGCGGCTGCTCAGCGGGCCTGGAAGGGACTCGTATGCAGCGCAATTGACCGTCAAGGCAATGTTCACGGTGTATGCAGCGGATCAAGATATGCATTTACAGCCGAGTATTACGATCAGGACTTGCGTACAGTGACCAATGATAACCACGGCATTGGGATTATGATGCTGGCCGGGACAGAGGTAGCCAAAATGGAAAAGCACCTGTCGGAACGTATCACGAGCTCGCCCGTTGCATCTGTTTCAACCGCTTCAGCAGCACATTAAACATGAAATATTTGAAAAGCATATAGTGAACGAAGGATATCC
The DNA here is from genome assembly GCF_014203995.1 of Paenibacillus sp. JGP012. Taxonomy (NCBI): domain Bacteria; kingdom Bacillati; phylum Bacillota; class Bacilli; order Caryophanales; family Paenibacillaceae; genus Paenibacillus; species Paenibacillus sp. JGP012. The sequence continues at coordinate 148,134 of NZ_JACHKG010000014.1, forward strand.
ATCATGTTTGAGGAATGGAGCGCCACCGGGGATATGATTTCCGGTGGTTTTTCTTCCCCGGGAACCCCTTACTTTTTTGACAGGATAGCTTACTTTTGTTTATGTCATGTGCAGTGACAGGCGTTTACAATATATTTGTAAGCGATTTCATATAAGCAAAAAGGGGAGGAAATTCATTCATGATCAGCACAAAAAAGTGGGTAACTCTGTTCTGCCTGTCCCTGTTATTATTTGCTACAGCCTGTTCCAATGGAGCCTCAAATGAGCCTGCATCTTCTGGGGAGACAAGCCAAGGCGATGCAGCTGACAAGATTGAACTGCGCATGACCTGGTGGGGATCACAGACCAGACATGATCTGACCACCAAAGTAATCAAGTTGTTCGAAGAAAAGCATCCAAACATTACGATTAAACCAGAGTATTCGGGATGGGATGGATATTTTGACAAGCTGACAACTCAGGTTGCCGGCTCCAATGCCCCGGATATTATCCAGATGGACTATGCCTTCCTGACAGACTTTGCACGGCGCGGTGCTCTACTTGATCTGACTCCATATGCGGATAAAGAGCTGCGGATTGCAGATCATGACAAAAGCATGATTAAAGCGGGCTCGATTGACGACAAGTTATATGCGATTACCCTTGGCGTGAACGCACCGGGTGTCATCTACGATGCAACTTTATTCCAGCAGCTGGGCATTGAAGAGCCAAAAGAAAGCTGGACTTGGGATGATTTCTCCGCGATTGCAGCCAAAATCGCTGCGGACAAGGGAGATGGCTTCTACGGCTCGGCTGACATTTCCGGTGCTACGAATATGTTTGAGGTATTTGTGCGCCAGTCAGGCAAAGGTTTGTTCGAAGACGGTACGATCACAGCGACCAATGATCAATTGAAGCAGTGGTTCGAGATGTGGGCTAAGCTGCGTGAGAACAGAGGGGCTACCTCTGCAGAAGTTACAGCTTCTACAACCAATGCCCTGGAGACAAGACCGATCTCCTTAGGTACAGCTGCAATGGATTTCGCCTGGTCGAATCAGTTGCTGACATTCCAGCAGGTGAACAAAAACCAGGATCATAAGCTTGGCATTCAAGTGCTGCCTCATGGCGTGAATGAACAGCGGATTGGTGAGTACCTGAAGCCAGGTCAGTTCATGTCGGGTTATTCCAAGTCCAAGCATCCGAAAGAAGTTACCATGTTCATTGACTTTATGGTGAATGACCCGGAAGCAACGGCGATTCTTGGCTCGGAGCGCGGTGTGCCTGTTAATGCAAGTATTCGTGAGCAGATGCAGCCGAAGCTGTCAGAGTCCGAGCAGGTTATTTTCCAATTCATTGATACGGTATCCAAACACTCCAGTGAGATTAGCCCGCCATACCCGCAAGGATTCGCTGAAGTGGACACGAGTTTCAAAAGTGCAAGCGAACAGATCGCTTTTGGCCAAGGCAGCATGACAGACATTATCACTCAGTTTATTGAAGGTGCCAAAGCAACGCTTGCATCCAGCCAGTAACGAGTTGAAGCCGTAACGGTAAACAAGCTCAACTTGTGCCTCACATGTAACTGGTCGATAACCGTTCCGAATACTTCAAATACTGCGGGGAGGTTGCGAAAATGACGACATCACAGGTCAGTCAAGCCAGAATCGAGAAAGTAGCCGCCCGGCGTGTGAAACGTCGCTACGCCCATAATGGAGCCGCATTATTATTTCTCGCGCCCTGGCTTGTCGGATTATTGTTCCTGACCCTGGGTCCCATGCTTGCATCGTTATATATTTCCTTTACCGATTACAGTATCCTGGCCGCCCCGAACTGGGTCGGTCTGGATAACTACACTACCATGTTTACGTCTGACAAATTGTTTGCCAAGTCGCTTCAGGTGACGTTCACCTATGTTGCTGTATCTGTGCCGCTTAAATTGATCTTTGCCCTGTTTGTTGCCATGCTGCTCAATAAAGGCATCCGCGGCCTGGGGATTTACCGCACGGTGTATTATATCCCGACACTGCTCGGGGGCAGTGTAGCTATTGCGATGTTGTGGCGTAAAATGCTGGGCGGTGACGGACTGCTCAACAGTGTGCTGGCGATGGTAGGGATCAAGGCACCAGACTGGGTAGCGAATCCGAAATATGCACTGTACTCCATTGTACTATTGTCCGTATGGCAGTTCGGTTCGTCGATGATCATTTTCCTGGCAGGACTCAAGCAGATTCCACCGGAGTACGATGAAGCCTCGGCTGTTGATGGAGCAGGTCCGATGCGCAGATTTTTCTATATCACATTGCCGATTCTGTCTCCGGTCATTTTCTTTAATCTCGTTATGCAATTGATCACATCCTTTCAATCGTTCACGCAGGCCTTCATCATTAGTAACGGTAGTGGTGGACCCGTGAACTCAACACTGATGTACTCGCTGTATCTGTACAAAAAAGGATTTTCCTTCTTCCAGATGGGCTATGCTTCCGCGATGGCGTGGGTGCTGGTAATTCTGATCGGCGTATTTACATTGCTCGTATTCCGCAGCAGCAAGCTGTGGGTACACTATGAGGATGGTGGAAAATCATGATTGGACAACGGAATTCAGCAGCATGGATTGTGACCAAGCACGTACTGATCTCGGGCATCGCTTTTGTCATGCTTTATCCTGTCTTATGGATGCTGGGCAGTTCGTTCAAGCCGGGACACATGATTTTTACGGAGACCTGGTTCTGGCCGAAGGAGTGGAATTGGCAAAATTATATGACAGGTTGGTCAGGAATTCAGGGGAATGCCTTTTCCAAATTTCTGACGAACTCCATCGTACTATCGCTGGGGGCCGTGCTGGGCAATGTGATCTCCTGCTCTATGGCGGCATATGCCTTCGCCCGGTTGAATTTTCGCTTCAAGGCCATCTGCTTCGGATTGATGCTGATGACCATTATGCTGCCTCATCACGTTACGCTGATTCCGCAGTATATTCTTTTTAATCATCTGGAGTGGGTGAATACGTACTTGCCGCTTGTCATCCCGAAATGGCTGGCAACGGATGCCTTTTTCATATTCCTGATGGTACAGTTTTTCCGGGGACTGCCTCAAGAGCTCGATGAAGCGGCGACGATTGATGGATGTGGTCCAGTGAGAATCTATACGAAAATCATTATCCCGCTCGCTTTTCCGGCACTGGTAACCACGATGATCTTCACGTTTCTGTGGACATGGGATGATTTCTTCAGTCAGCTGATCTACCTGAGCGATGTGAGCAAGTACACCGTTCCGCTGGGACTGCGGTTGTTCCTCGATTCCAGCTCACAATCCGATTGGGGTCCAATGTTCGCGATGTCTGTTTTATCCCTTGTGCCATGTTTCATCGTATTTATCGTGTGTCAAAAGTATTTCGTGGAAGGAATCGCGACCTCCGGGCTCAAAGGGTAATTCCAAGACGAAACGAGTTGATTCCGTATGCGAAAGGCAAGATGGTCTTCCTATATTCTTCAAAAGCTGCAACAAAGCAAGCTCTCCACGTTGATGGTGACTTGCTTTATTGCGTTTAATCTGTTGCTTGTTTCTATTGTCGTCTGGTTGTCCTATCAGTCCTTCTCTGCCGTTACCTTTACTGAAATCAGTAAAGCGCGACTCGCGCTTCTGAATGAGAGCACAAGACGGGGCTTTGACTTTATCACAGGAGTGACAGGTACAGCCTATAGCCTGGCGAGCAACAGAGAGTTGTCGAGTTTGCTAGAAACGACCAATACGGGAAGGCTTGCACAGATCCACCAGCGGCGAGAGGTTTCGCGAATTCTCGATCATACCATCGTGGTAAGTGAAGGCATCACCTCAATTGAGCTGTATACGGATGCATTTAATGAAGTGACTGTTACGATGGCTGACCATATTTTTACGTTAGATACCCTTGCGAATGATTCATGGTTTTCTGCGCTGGAAAAGGCAGATGCCGCCTGGGTTCCACTTCGTGAGAATGAATCAGGGCAATCCTTGGTTGGATATGCACAGCGGATCTATGACAGTCGAGGCGGGACGGTCGCTTATGTACTCATTCGTCTAAGCAGAGCGGATATCGTTCGCAGGTTCGCTGATGTACCGATGGTGCTGGATGGCAATGTGCTGCTGGTAGATACTGCTGGCAATGTCGTGATGCAGATGGGGAAAGCTGCGGCGGCAGGGGGGGATGCCTGGTCAGATCAGGCTTATATAGATTCGTCTTCTTCTATTATAGATAGCGACTGGATTCAGGAGCATGCCCGTCCTGGTGAAGATGGTTTTGAAGTGGTGTCGGGTCAAACTGGAGGTGCTCAACTGGTGCTCTACTCCAAACCGGCGATGCTCCAATGGCGGCTTGTGCAGACGATTCCCGTGTATACGCTGTTGTCTCCGGTTCGGCAAGCGGGCTGGCAGATCCTTGGTATCGCGGTGCTCGGACTGCTGTGCTCCGCTGTGCTTGCTTATTTGTTTGTACGGCAGATTATCCGCCCGTTGCGGCAATTGATTAAACGTATGAGACAGCTTGAAAAAGGAGATTTCAGCACCCGTGTGCAACTGTCGTTTACGGAGGAATATGCCCACTTGGCATACGGGTTCAACCATATGGCTTCACAGCTGACAACGCTGATGGAGCAGGTTAAGGATGAGAGTCGTGCCAAACGAGAAGCCCAGACCAGCCTGCTTGAAGCGCAGATCAAACCCCATTTTCTGTACAATACGCTGGATATGATTCACTGGCGTGCTCTCGATTATGAAGCCAAGGACATCAGTCGCATGATTGTACAGCTGAGCAAGCTGCTGCGGATCGGGCTGAGCGGGGGCAGACTGTTTATTCGTGTGCGTGATGAGCTGGAGCATGCCCGGTGTTACGTCAGCATTCAATCCGAACGTTTGCCGTTTGCTATTCAGTATCAGGAACGGATTGATCCGCGCATTCGGGGTTGTTATATTCCGAAGATCATTTTGCAGCCTTTTATTGAAAATGCCGTTATGCACGGACATGCAAATGAAGAAACACTCCGCATTCAGGTGCATATTGATCAGAGCGATGAACCTGTACCTGATATCAGGATACGGATTGTGGATAATGGACAAGGTTTGCCGAATGAATGGAGCATAGAAGATTCGAAAGGGATTGGTGTACGCAACGTGCATCAGCGCATACAGCTGTATTGCGGGCAAAGGTACGGCGTGCAGCTGAGTAATGGAGGTTCAGGCGGTGTGGAGGTGCAAATCACGCTGCCGCGCATTGAGACCGAAGAGCAATTAAATCTGTGGCTGGACGGTGAAAAATGATGAAGACCATTATGCTTGTGGATGATGATCCGCATATTATTAAAGCGCTGACCGAGCATATCGACTGGCACTCATTGGGCCTGAGCATTGCAGGTACTGCTGCAAGCGGGGAGGAGGCGTTGGAGCTTTTCGACCGTATGCACCCTGATCTCGTGATGACCGATGTGTATTTGCCGGGCATGACTGGACTTGAGGTTACGCAGGCGCTGCGGCGCGACTATCCTCATCTGCCGATTATCATCCTTAGTGGATATGACGAGTTTGAGAACGCCAGAGCGGCTATGCGCTGGGGCGTGAATCACTTTTTGCTGAAGCCGGCGGAGGTAGAGGAGATTGAGTCTGTGCTGCGGGAGGTACTGCTGGAACAGGATGTGCGAGAGCGGCATGAGCGGCTGGAGCGGACGTACAAACAAGAAGCAGGGCGGGTGCTCCCTTATCTGCGCAAACAGTTTCTGCATGAACTGCTTACCACCCGCTATCGAGCCGATGAATTGCCTGAAGCGAGAATGGAATATATCGGATTTCGGATATACGCTCAGGTTCGAGCCGTTAGTCTGCATCTGAATCGTCCTGGTTTTATGACACGTATGAAGGAGCGGGACTGGCAGCTGCTGCGCTACGGGGCGGCAGATATTATTCAGGAGACGGTGAAGGAACATGGCTCCCGTATGGCAGATTGTCGGCTGGAGATTGTAGACTATTCGGATCAGGTATTTGTGCTGCTGATGCTGGGGGATCAGGATTATTTTGAAGAATTACAGGTGCTTGTAGGCCGAATGATGGATCAGATCTTTACGTATCTGAAAATTGAGGTCAGTGCAGGTATTGGCCGGGTAAAGCACCACCCCTGTGAGGTCATTGACTCTTATCTGGAGAGCCGGGAAGCGGTAGAAAGGGCAGAATTTCAAGGTGGAAGCCGTATATATCACTATGAGGCATCCGAGGGAGAGGGGCGTAATGTAACGGATTATTCCTTGCTGCTTCACCAGTGGAATGAGGCTTGGGCTGATATGCGAATCAGTCTGGCAGAGGAAATATGGCTTGAGCTGCTTCATTCTCTGCAGGAAGGAAATTGTGCGGGCATTCAGGATGCGCAGGTCATTGCAGTCAGTTTGTTTGATACGATGATGCACAGCTGGAAGAAGCAGCACCCGATGTTGAACCCTCCGCTCACAATGAGTGATTTCTTGCGCGAGATACAATCGAAGTATGCCCTGCATGATCTGATTGGCTGGATGAATGGTGTGATCCGGGATTGGCTGGAGCAGCTTCGCAAAGAGATGGGCGAAAAGAAAAGCAACAAGCTCATTGCACAAGTGAAACAGTATGTTGAGGAGCATTACGCAGAGGAGATCAGTTTCGAGGCGATTGCAAAAAGTCTTTTTGTGCACCCCAAATATTTGAGTCAGTTATTCAAAAGGGTGACGGGAGAGAATTTTGTCAGCTATCTGAATGGATATCGTATCCAGCGAGCGATGGAGCTGCTGCAATCAGGACATTATATGGTTTATGAAGTGAGCGAGATGACGGGATTTCGCAACGCGACGTATTTTAGCCAGGTGTTTAAGATGCTGACGGGAAAAAGCCCGTCCGAGATTGGTTAGTGTGGGCGATCTGACAGATCGGTGATGGCACGGCTGAAAACGAGCGTGATCTGTGAATGGAGTGAGGATTTGAGCGGTTTTATTTTATAATGGGAAGGAGGAGAGTGGATCAAGGTGATTATTAAGCAGCAGGAGTATGAAGTTAAAGGCATGAGATACACGATTCGTTCAGCCGAGGTAGAGGATGCTGGCATCTTAAGTGCACTTCGTGTGCAGCTGGACGGGGAAACGGAAAATATGGATCGTGAAGCAGGGGAATCTTTCATCGATGAAGCGGGTTTTGAAGAACTCATTCGTATGGATGCTGAAAAGAGTACGAATCTTTTTCTGGTAGCTGAGGTATCGGGTCAGATTGCTGCATACTGCCGATGTGCGGGGACAGAGTTGAAGCGTTTCAAGCATCAGGTAGAGTTTGGAGTGTGTGTCGCCCGTTCTTTCTGGGGGTACGGCATCGGCAAAGAGTTATTGAAGTTGTGTCTGGAATGGGCGGACAAGAATGCTGTGGAAAAGGTAACACTAAAAGTGCTTGCAACGAACGAGAAGGCTATACGCCTGTATGAGATGCACGGGTTTGAGGTTGAGGGTATTCTCAAGAGGGACCGACGACATGCTGATGGACAATATTACGATACCCTTATCATGGGGAGATTCGCTAATGTGATACCATGAGGAGTAATCAACAGGAACGATATTGGAATTGATGAGTTGAGGGCTTTTATAATAGGAGTCTTTGAATCGAAGGGACTTTTACACGGCCAGATGTTGTAAGCATGATCAGAGGAAAAAACTAAATGTACGATGTGGGTTGATATGTGGGTTTTTATATGTTGATTGTGACTATAAAGTCAAAGGTTTTGTATGGTGGCAAGTATTTTTGAGGGAAGCTGTTGTGGGATATTTTACAAGTTGTCAACTGTTTCGTTGTATGGTATATTCTAATTCCGGCCAAGAAAACACGGTTTACACGGTGCGGCAAGCGACTTACAAAAAAAGCTTCGAAAGAAACTTGGAAAAAAGAGCTTGCAAAGTTGGTTCGGACATGATAAGATATAAGAGTTGCTGAAGCGAACGAGAAACAGTGGCAAAAATAAGTTTGATCTTTGAAAACTGAACAACGAGTGAGTGATCATTCTGCTTGCAGAATGAATGTGAAGGTTTTCGGTGCATGTCATCCGACTGTATGAAAACTAGAACAACAATGAGATTAACAATCTCGTCAGATTCAAAATGAGCTTATCGCTCTTTTCAATACTTTATTGGAGAGTTTGATCCTGGCTCAGGACGAACGCTGGCGGCATGCCTAA